>JAYUFA010000486.1:0-9589 GCA_043738925.1 Actinomycetota bacterium | reverse complement strand
CGGTGACCGCCCGGTGTGCCGTCGGTGCCGTCGACCGAGAAGTCGGGCGCGACATCGCCGACACCGGTGCGAGCCGCACTGCTCATGTGCGCGCCGATCGCGTCACAGCTCGATCGATTCCAGTATCTGCTCCGGCACGTCGAAGTTGCCGTAGACGCCTTCGACATCGTCGTTGTCGTCGAGCAGATCGACAAGCTTCAACACCGCTTTCGCCGCGCTCTCGGTGTCGAGTAGCACCGAGGTCGAGGGCAACATCGTGACGTCGGCCGACTCGAACGCGACCTTGGCATCCTCGAGAGCGGCGCGCACCGTCGGCAAGTTCGTGGGCGCACACGTGACGCGCCACTGATCGCCTTCGTCAACGATGTCGTCGGCGCCGGCCTCCAACGCGATCGTCATCAATTCGTCCTCGTCGTATGAACGGGGAACGTAAATCACGCCGGTGCGCGCGAACTGCCATGCGACCGCACCGGGTTCGGCCAGCGAGCCGCCGTTCTTCGAAAAAATCGAGCGCACCTCACCACCGGTGCGATTGCGATTGTCGGTGAGACACTCGACCAACAGCGCCACGCCGTGCGGCGCGTAGCCCTCATAGGTGACCGTCTGATAGTCGACGCCTTCGAGTTCGCCGGTGCCCCGCTTGACAGCGCGCTCGATGGTGTCGAGCGGCACCGACGATTCACGCGCCTTTTGAAACATGGTGCGCAGCGTCGCATTGTGGGCGGGATCACCGCCACCTTGGCGTGCCGCCACCTCGACCTGCTTGATCAGCTTGGCGAAGAGCGTGCCGCGCTTCTTGTCGGCTGCGCCCTTCTTGTGCTTGATGGTTGCCCATTTGGAATGGCCGGACATCGTTCAAACTCCTGTGAGGGACACAAACAGCTCATGCAGGCGCAGATCGTCGGTGAGCTCGGGATGAAACGCCGTCACGAGCACTCGCCCGGAGCGACATACCACCGGATCATCGCCCACCCGAGCCAAGACGTCGACTTGAGCGCCGACACGATCGACCCGAGGGGCGCGTATGAACAGGGCGTGGACTGGTCCGCCGACAAGCCCTTCGATCGTGAGGTCGGTCTCGAACGAGTCGACTTGGCGGCCGTAGCCGTTGCGCCGCACCGCGATATCGATGGCGGCGAAACACTGTTGATCGGGGCGACCATCACGCACCTCGGCCGCAAGCAGAATCATGCCGGCGCAGGTGCCGAACACAGCCATGTCAGCTTTGACGCGTGCCGCGATCGGGTCGAACAGACCCTGCGAGCGCAGCAAGTTCGACATCGTGGTCGATTCTCCGCCCGGCAGGATCAGCGCATCGACCGCAGCAAGATCGGCGGCAACACGCACCTCGCGTGTACGGACACCCAATCGTTCACACGCGTCGATGTGACGTGCGAACGCACCTTGAAGAGCGAGGACGCCGATGGTCACGGCCGACACCGGGAGGCTCCGAATCACGCGGCATTGCGGCGTTCACCAACCACGGTCGGCAAGCTTGGTTTCGAGCTTGTCGATCTCGAGGCCCGGCATCGCGTCGCCGAGACCGCGGCTCACCTTGGCGAGTATGTGCGGGTCGCGGAAGTTGGTCGTGGCTTCGACGATGGCCTTGGCCCGCAGCGCCGGATTGTCGCTTTTGAAGATGCCCGAGCCGACGAACACCGCTTCGGCACCGAGCTGCATGACCAGCGCCGCATCGGCCGGGGTGGCAATACCACCGGCGCAGAACATCGGCACAGGCAACCAACCGGTTTCGGCTACCTCCTGCACCAGCGGCAGCGGTGCCTGAAGACGCTTGGCCCATTCGAACAGCTCAGCCGAATCCGCTTGAGTGATCTTGCGCATGTCACCGATGATGGTGCGCAGATGGCGAACGGCCTCGACGATGTTGCCGGTGCCGGCCTCGCCCTTCGAGCGGATCATGCATGCACCCTCGCTGATGCGCCGCAGTGCCTCACCGAGATTCGTGGCGCCACACACGAACGGAACAGTGAACTTCCACTTGTCGATGTGATGTGTCTCGTCGGCGGGCGTCAGCACCTCGCTCTCGTCGACGTAGTCGACGCCGAGCGCCTCGAGGATCTGCGCCTCGACGAAGTGGCCGATACGCGCCTTGGCCATCACCGGGATGGTGACTGCGGCCTTGATGCCCTCGATCATCTCGGGGTCGCTCATACGGGCAACCCCACCGTCACGACGAATGTCGCTCGGCACGCGTTCGAGAGCCATGACGGCACACGCCCCGGCGTCCTCGGCGATCTTCGCTTGCGTCGCATCGACGACGTCCATGATGACGCCGCCTTTCAACATCTCGGCCAGACCCCGCTTGACAAGGGGGCTGCCGGTGGAACGAGGCGCGTTCTGGGAGGCCATGACGAGAGTCTATTGGCTGACGCCGCACGCCCCGAGCTGAATTCGGCTGCGAAGGACTCGGCTACTTGACGAACTTCGCTGCCGCGACCGAGTCGAGTTCTTCGACTTTGCCGTTTTGCGCCAAGGCAACCCAGGTCTTGCCCGGGGTGAGAGCGATCGGCGCGCCCGCGTCGTCGGTGAGCGTCCACGGATCGGCTTTGTCGGCCCGCGACCAAGTGCCGTCGATCACCTTGCCCTCGGTGAACACGTGCGCCTTGCCCTTACCGATCGTGACGGCCAACGGCGACCCCGGCGTCGAGGAGTTCGCGTAGTTGATCTCGAGGGCAATCACGTTGGCAGGTGAGATCGGCGTTTCCGTCTTGCCGTCGACCGCCACGTGCAGGCTGCCGCGCTGCGTTCGATCCCAACTCTGTCGTGTCGCATTCCAGACGTACACGACTTCGCCACCGGTCGTGAGGCGCACGCCCGCCGATGGCCTCGCTGATGCCGGCAACGATGCGCCGTCAGCGCGGTAGGTGAACAAGGGCGTCGCCACACCGGCCTTGGACTCGGCGGCGAACTTGTACAGGTCGGCCGGATGCACCAGCAGGTTGTGCGGCGCGCAGCGCACGTCGTCTCGGTAGAAGTCGTTGCCCGCTGCGGAGCTATGGCCGACATCGATGAAATGCCCACGAATCGTAGAAAGGTCGTCGGCGACGTTTCCGTTGTTCCCCGACCACGCGAACAGCGGTGTGCCGAGCATCGCCAACAGGTCAACGTCCGAGCTGCGTGCCGAACGCACGGGGCCGACCGTTTCAGGGATGTCGGACTGAAACACAGCCATGAATCGCGTGATGCCCTCGACGAGGATCTCGTACACGATGTCTGCGTGCGCGATGCCGATTTGCGGACGCGCGGTCTCACAGCCAGTCGAGTCGATGTTGTCGACCTTGATCGCGAGGGCTGGTCGTTTGAGCGCCGCGGCATCGGTCGCGACGAGCCCGGTAAGCGGCGCCTTCGGACCGTCGACCTTGGTCGTCGTCGTTTCTGGTTGGATCGACAGGATCGTCGTAGACGACGTGGTCGCCGGCGCGAGCGTGGACTTGTGGCCGCCCCCACAGGCCGCGGCCATCGTCGCCAGCACCAGGACCATAGCGATGAGGCGCGCGCGAACAGCTTTCAAGGCATGCATCGTCTACAGCTCCCGGAGTGCGTCGACGCGAAGGTCGAGCGAGATGGCGTGGCCCACCGAAACGCTGTCGCGCCCGGGCGGAGTGACCCAAAGGTGGCCACTGGTCGGCGCCGCGCCGGCGACGACCGGCGAACCGGCCTGTTGGGTGACGAGCGCCTCAGCCAACCCAGGTGGGTATCGGGTCAGCCGGACAGCTTCGAAGTCGTCGAGTATCAAGCGGTGCTCGCCCAGCACGCGTTGGAGGAACCATGTCCGCACCGCGCCCGGGAGCACGCGTGCGACCGAGGCCGCGACCGTTACCGTCGGCAGCGAAGCGCTGTTCGCCAACGCCAGTTCGCGGGCAAGGAGCCCTTCGAGACCCATGCGCGACAACGAGTCGAGCCACCCCCTGGTGACCGCGAGCGTGGCGTGGTCACTGTTGCGGCCATAGACGACCGCATTGCGGGCGTCGTTGTCGATCACGTGGAGCGCGGGTCGTCGAAACCCATGGCTGTCGCACAGCCCTTCAACCATGTTGAACAAGCGCCCGTAGTCAGCCTCATGGACATCGCGTAAGACGAGCCCACCCCGAGCGACCTTGTCGCTCGTAACGATGAGCCAAGCACCGAACACGACTGCTACCACGACCGCGGCCACGACCACGGCCCAGATGGGCACGCCAACGAGGGCGAGGACGACCGCAATGACCACCGCAGGCACCGCGCACACCGGCGCAACGAGCACGGTCGGTGGTGTCGCCTTGATCGGCGCGGCCGTGGCGTCGTTCAGGCCCGTGGTAGCCGCCACGATCAGAACTGCACCTTCACATTGCCTTGTGCTTCCGGCTCGGCTTTGAAGTAGTCGCGCGCCTTGTGGCCGAACATGCCGGCGAAGACGGCGGCGGGGAACGTCTGGATCTTTGTGTTGTACTTCTGCACGATGTCGTTGTAGTACTGCCGCGCATAGGCGATGCGGCCCTCGGTTCCGGTGAGTTCTTCTTGCAAGGCCAAGAAGCTCTGGTTGGCTTTGAGGTCGGGATACGCCTCGGACACCGCGAACAGCGTCTTGAGCGTGCCAGTCAGTGCGTTGTCGGCCGCGGCCTGATCCTGCGGACCTTTGGCGGCGACGGCGATGTTGCGGGCGGCGATCACCGCCTCGAGCGTTTCCTTTTCGTGGGCGGCATATCCCTTCACCGTCTCGACAAGGTTCGGGATGAGGTCATAGCGCCGCTTCAGTTGCACGTCGATCTGTGCCCACGCGGCGTCAACGGCATTGCGCAACCGGACGAGTCCGTTGAACACGAAGATCGCCAAAAGAACGAGAACGACGATGATGACCAGAATGATGAGGAGGAGAGGACCCACGAGGTCTCCTTCAGTTGGAACGGCCGCACGGTAGAGCCGCACGATAGAGCCACGGCGCGGAGGCAGGCTATCGCTTCGATCACCACCCAGGCGCGCACACCCCAAACCCGCGCTCTCCGAACCCCAAACCCGCGTTCTGAACGCTGGTGCACCATCCTCAGTCCTTATCGTTCAGAGACGCGGTGGGTGGCGATGGCGCGGGCGTAGCGCTCGAGATATTCGTCGGCGAGACGCTGCATAGAGAAGTCCTCGGCCCGCTCGGCGCCGCTTTCCACGAGCGTGGCACGACGCCTCGGATCGGCCAATACGTCAGCCAGCGCATGGCCCAACGAGCGTGCATCGCCCGGCTGTACCAGCAGCGCGTCTCTGCCGGCGCGAGCGACATTTGCATAGCCAGGCAGGTTGCTCGCAACAATCGCGGTGCGCGCGGCCATCGCCTCGATCAGCACAATACCGAACGATTCGCCGTGCAAGGACGGAGCGCAAAACACGTGGGCGCCCCGCATGCGTGCGAGTTTCTCCTCGTCGCTGATCCGGCCGAGCCACGTGACACGGGGATCGCCCGCAACGCGCGCTTGCAACGCCCGTGTGTCAGGCCCGTCGCCCGCGATCCACAACCGAGTGTCGCGGGGCAACATTGGCAACGCGTCGAGCAACACGTCGAGCCCCTTGCGCGGTTCATGTCGACCGACGAAGAAAATGGTCGGACCACTTGTCGCAACCGCCTCAGCAGCGGCGACGCGATCGATCTCGATGCCGTTGTAGAGCACGTCGTAGGTGCCGCCGAGGGCAGCCTCGGCCATACGACGCGCGTCTTCACTCACCGCGCACCGAACGTCGATACGGCGAGCCAGTGCACGCACGCCCGGTCGCAACCAGCGGTATGCCTTTGAGCCACCCGCGGCGTGGAACGTCGCGACGATCGGAGCGGGACGCACCAAGAGCGTCGTCGTCGTCGGGCCCGGCGCGAGCGGCTCGTGTAAATGTACGACGTCGAACGCCTCGTCCTGAAGCGCGCGGATCACGCGCAGTTGTGCCGCGGCGTCAGGTGCGATCGGCGCAATCGAACCGTTGGCCGCGGTGGGCAGGCTGTTCCCAAGTGGTGTGACACCCGCGTCGGGCGGTGGTCCATCGCACGGGCCGAGCACACGTGTTTCGTAGCCTTTGGTACGCAGCACGCGCGCAAGCGCGAGCACTTGTCCCTGCACACCCCCTGGCAATGTGAGGCTGTAGGGACTGATGATCCCAATACGCACTGCGTCAGCCCACGTTCGCCGGCTGGACGCGGCCGAGTGCGGCGTAGTCGCTCGGCCAGTTGGGCTGCATCAAATGCCATTGTTCCGGTGCGGCGCGGATCAATGCTTCGAGTTCGTTCGCCAGCAACTGCGTCACACGGACGACGTCGTCGCGTAGCTTGCCCTCGCGTTGGGCCGGCACACGCGGCCGCACGATCGCCGAGTGCCCAACCCCGTCGAAGTACACCGCCGTTGGCAACAACGCTGCGCCGGTACGCAGCGCGAGCGTGGCCGGACCCGCAGGCAATTCGGTTCGTTCGCCGAAGAAAGTGACCTCCACCGCCGCGCCGCCGACATGGCGATCGCAGAGCAGACACGTCACGTGACGATCGCGGATGGCGCGATTCACGGCTGCACCCGCGCCCGGGCCGAGCGTGATGATTTGCATGCCGAGACGTGAGCGCAGCGCGGTGAACCAAGTGGACAGCTCCGGCGGGTTGAGCTGCTCGGCTACGGCGCTCACGGGTACCCGAGGTATCAGCGCCAGCCAGAAGCCGGCCCATTCCCAGCCGCCGAGATGTGGCAGCGCGAGAATTGGTCCGAGGCCTTCTTTCAGTCCGTCGTCGACGTGCTCATACCCATCGACGCGGAATCGCCGCGCCACTGCATCGAGGTCGAGGCTCGGCAGCTTGAAACTCTCCATGTAGTACCGCGCGTACGACGCATAGGTGGCCCGAACCTTGCGACGCAGCGCCCGACCGCGTAGCTCCGGGCCATACGTCCGCCGCAGGTTGCGCTCGACCATCGTGCGGCCCGATGTACGCCGCGGTGCAAGGATCCACCCGAACAGCGCGGACGCCGCTGGCATACATCGCACCGGCGTCATGCGGGCAAGCAGAGCCGCGAGTTGATAGACGCGCACGACCCTCGGCGTTCGAGTTCTCACGCGCGTCGGAGGATCAGCTCGTGCGATCGCGCTCGCGCTCGCGGCGCCGCCACGTGGATGCCGACGCACCGTCTCTGTCGAATCGCCGGCGCGGGCGCGCACTGGCACGCGTGGCGACACGGCGCTGCATGAGACGCTCGCGCGTGGGCGTCGGCAACGGCTTGCCGCTGGCCTGGCGCCAGACCTTCACGAAGCGCTGCACCGCGGTGATAGCCGTGAGTACGAACATCACCCACAGCACGCCGACGAGCAACTCGCTGAACAGCAGGCCGAAGCCGAGGACGATGAAGCGCTCGGCGCGCTCCATCAGGCCGCCCTTGGCTTCGAATCCGAGCGACTCGGCCTTGGCGCGTTGGTACGACACCAACATCGCTACGGCCATGAGGGCGACCGGAAGCATCATGATGCGACTACCGGGCCGTTGCGATGCCAGGTACCACGCGACGCCGCCGAACAACAGCGCGTCAGTAAAGCGGTCCGACACCGAGTCGAAGTACGCACCGCGCGCTGACGACGTGCCCGATGCCTTGGCCACTGCTCCATCGAGCGCGTCAGGAACACCCGTCAAGATGAGCATGAGCAGCCCGAAACGGAGACTGCCCGTGCCGATCGCGACCGCAGCGCCAGCGGCCATCAAGATGCCGACGATGGTGATGGAGTCGGCCGTGACGCCGGTCTTACGCAGGCTCTCACCGATCGGCGTCAAACCCTTGTCGACCGTGGACCGCCAATGGCCGTCAAACATGGTCACGCTCCGAGGGTGGTCCGTCGGGTCGATGTGATCACCACCGCGGCGACAACAGCACCGACCCCTGAAGGTCACCATGATGGTACCAGCGCCACTGCTCGGAGCCGCCGGCACCCTTTGGCGGAATGAGCGAAGAGACATCGAAAGAAGGCGATCGTGACGGATGACCAATATGGCCGGCTGCAACCGCCGCACCTCGTCACGACGGTGCGATCGTTCCCTCGCCGCTACCGCGAAGCCTTGGCCGCGTGGTCGTTACGGCCCGCTTCGGCGCGCACGCGTGACGATGACGAACGTCTGGTCGCACTGGTGAACGACACGGCGCGAACCCTCGCGCTGCTGGATCAAGCACTCGAACAGAGTTTGGTGCGCGAGGCGCCGGTCGTCGATGGCCGAGTGTTGCAGGGGTCGGCGCGGCCGTGGCCTGCCCCGATCGAGTCCGATGCGGGTGACGCCTGCAAGCGTCTGCTCGTCGAGCTCACCACGACCACTTCGACACTGGCGTCACGAATCGACAGCGCGCCGTCGAAATCGTGGGCGCGAGGGGCCACGGTCGCGAACGCGTCTCCAGATCGACGCATCCGAGCCATCGATGTCGCACGCGAAGCGGCACGCACGGGCGCCGAGAACCTCCGAGCCATCGAGCGAATCGTTCTTTCAGCCCACGGGGTGAGCGAGCTCGTGAGCTGCTCTGGCACGCAGTGTGCGCAGACCGAACAAGTGCTTGGTCCACACCAACCAACCGAGCACCGCCAAGTTGATCACCAGCGCGCCCAACCGCAAGACCGTCACGTGCTTCACCAGCTCATCGATCTCGAACGGAAGAAAGCCGACCGTTGCCAGCGCGGTCAGGTACTCGGCCCACCGCTTTTCCTGCCAGAGCCCGACGGCCTCGATACCCTCGATCACGGCGTACACGATGGCGGTGATGAACAGCACCCGTAGCGCAGACCCGTGAAACCCAGCGACCCGATCGAGCAGGCGAACCAACGAGTCGCGCCCGCCGTTGCGGCCGCCGCTCGCGATGAGATCCTCGAGTTGCGTGCGCAGATCCTGGGCGCCGATCTGCCAACGTGCCAAGTGAAGTTGCACATAGCCGAGCACCACAGCGAGCGCCGCGAACACCACGCAGTGCACGCCGCGCAATACAGCGATGAGGCGCAACAAGATGGCCTCCTCAAGCTCCTTGCCCCGCCGCGGTACCCGCCTGTCTGGGGCACGCGCAGCAGCCTTCGCGGACGACACGCTTTCGACCCAGTCATCGCAACGCTGACAACGCTCCAGACGATGGCCGTCGACAGCAACCCTGGCGGGCGTCGTCGTCTCGGGTTCGTCGTCGTCGCTCCCGGCGATGTGATGGCCCCGAATGGAACACACCCAAAGCTCGTTGCTCCAGTGCTTTGGGACCAGTCGCATCGCGTCTGCAGAGTAGTGCCCGCTCGTCGCGGCGCCTACGCAGCCTTGAAAAGCCACCCGTCGCACTCAATCTTTACGAAAACTCGGACCAATCCTCGGGGTTGTCCTCGACGAAGGTCGAAACGATCGCCGCGTTGATGCCGTCGACCATCACGAAACCGCGCTTCTGCGGTGCGGGCTCATTGCTGTAGAGCAGGATGCGCCACGTGGGTCGGCTTCGCAGGCCCCGCCAGCCCATCTGCGCGGATGCATGACCGACGGGGAATCCGACGCTGCGCGTTGCGGCCACCAGTGCGTCGCGCTCGTCGACCGCGAGGTTCCAGCCGGCTTGCAAGTGATAGAGACCGAACAGAACCAAGC
>JAYUFA010000485.1:0-3627 GCA_043738925.1 Actinomycetota bacterium | reverse complement strand
GGGATGGAGTCTCTTGAGGCGGGGGACGGAGTCGTAGCGGGCGGGACCGCGCCGATTCAGTTCCGGCAGTCGCGCGAAGTAGGAGGGGAAAGTGCCGAACCCTGCCACCAGTCGCTGGACGAACTCGTCCTCGTCGGTGATCGCGAACAGTGGGTTGGTGGCGCGCTCGTGGCCGAGCGTCGAGGTGCGTTGCGAGGTACCAGGCGCCGAGCAGAACGATCCCGCCCCATGCGTCGGGTAGACCGCGAGCTCATCGGGTAACTGATCGAACCGGCGCAGTGCAGCGAACATGTCGTGCGCGAGCGGTACCGCGAGCTCGGTGCCGTTCAAGTCTGTACGCCCGACGGTGCCGACCATCAGCGAGCCACCGGAGAACAGAGCGACCGGCGCGCCGCCCTCGACGAGAAGATAGACGTGGTGGTCGGGTGTGTGACCGGGGGCGGCCCAGGCAACGAGTTCGACACCATCGGCGAGCATGACGTGCTCACCGTCGCGGACCGGCCGATGCGGCGATTCGAGATGCGATGCCGCCGGGCCGACGAACGTCGCGCCTGTCCGTTCAGTGAGAGCGGGGCTGCCGGTCACATAGTCGGCATGCGAATGCGTGTCCAGCGTCCAGGCGAGTCGAAGGTGGAGCCGTTCGATCTGGGCTTCCTGTGCGATTGGGAACCGTGGCGGGTCGACGACAGCGGCCCCGCCGTCGCCGAGGTCGATGACGTACGAGGAATGTCCGAGGCCTTCGTCGACGAAGTCGTAGATCCTCTGCACGTCTGTCCTCTTCCGATCAGTGCTCAAGTGGTTGTTTGAACGTATCTCTTGCCGAGCCGATATTCAAGTAGTAGTTTGAATATCAATGAGACGGAGAATTTGAGATGAGTGACCGGGCAGCGAAGGACGCACTCTTCGACGCGTTCGCCGAGGTAGCCAAAGCGATGGCGAGCGGGCGTCGCGCCGAGATCGTCGATGTCCTCGCCCAAGGCGAGCGATCTGTTGAACAACTTGCAGACGAGATCGGACAGAGCGTCGCCAACACCTCACACCACGTGCGGGCCATGGCAAGAGCGGGCGTGCTGCGTACCCGTCGCGAGGGCACCCGGATCGTCTACATGCTCGCGAGCGATCGTGTCGCCGACGTGTGGGCGGCCCTGCGCGAGATCGCCACCGAACACGTTGCGGGTGTCACCGACCTCGCGCACGCATACGTCGGTGACCGCAGAGGTTTGGAGGCTGTGACCCGAACAGAGCTCGAAGCCCGTCTGCGCGCCGGTGACACCGTGGTGCTCGACGTGCGTCCCTCAGCCGAGTACGAGGCCGGCCACATTCCGGGTGCGATGTCGGTTCCCGTCGGCACGCTGCGCCGACTTCGTTCACTGTCCAAGGACATCGAGATCGTCGCCTACTGCCGCGGTCCGTTCTGCGTATACGCCGACGAGGCCGTACGTCAACTCCGCAAACGCGGTTTCACCGCGCGTCGTCTCGAGGACGGCTTTCCCGAGTGGAAACGAGCCGGCCTGCCCATCGCTGCCGGAACAGGAGGATGACAATGTCCAACGAAACTGTCGTCGATGTCGAGACTCTTCGCACACAGGTACGCGACAAGTACCGCGACGTCGCCAAAGACCCGCACGGCGCCCACCACTTCCACACCGGTCGCCCGCTTGCTTCCCGGCTCGGTTACGACGAAGCGGTCGTCGACGCTCTGCCGGATCGAGCGGTCGAATCATTCGCCGGGGTCGGCAACCCGTTCTCATTGCGGCGACTCGAACCTGGGTCCCGTGTCGTTGACGTCGGTTCCGGTGCCGGGTTTGACTCGTTCATCGCCGCCACCCAAGTTGGGTCGACCGGCCGTGTGATCGGGATCGACATGACCCCAGAGATGCTCGCCAAGTCGCGAGCCACCGCCGGGCAACTCCAGTTCGGTCATGTCGAGTTTCGCGAGGGCCTCGCCGAAGTCATGCCTGTCGAGGACGCGTGGGCCGATGTCGTCATCTCCAACGGCGTGATCAACCTTTGCGCCGACAAACAGGCAGTGTTCGCCGAGATCTTCCGGGTGCTCCGTCCCGGCGGTGTGTTGCAGTTCGCCGATATCGCCAACGGCCGCCCGGTGCCGATCGAGGCGATGCGCGACGTCGCTCTATGGACCGGTTGAATTGCCGGAGGGCTGCCCCGTGCGGGCTGGCAACAGATGCTCGAAGACTCCGGTTTCGAAGAGGTCACCATCGGCCCACCGGTCGACACGTTCGGCGGCGCGACCGGTGAAGCCAAGGCTCGCTCGTTCGACGTCTACGGCTACGCCTTCCTCGCCCGCCGCACCTGACACGCCGGCGAGCTCGCCCGTCGGCATCGAGCGAACCGACACAAGATCCCAAACCCGAAAGGATTGAACACATGGCCACTGATGACAAAGTGGTGATCGGCCAAACACACGGAACCAACGACCCGGAAGCCGTCCTCATCGGCTACCTCCTCGGCGTTGAATCGCTGCGCGCCGGCAAACAGGCGCTGATGTGGTTGACCAAAGACGGCGTACACCTCGCCACCAGCGGTTACGCCGTAGGTATCTCGGTTCCTGGCGCGCCTTCGATTGGCGATCTCCACGCCGAGTACATCGAACGAGGCGGACGGTTCTACGCCTGCCCCGTCTGCGTCAAGAGTCGTGGCCTGGAGAACGCCGAATGGGTGCAAGACGCCGAAGTCAAAGGCGTCCCATCCCTGCTCGAGTTCACCCAAGGCGGCGCGCTCACGTTCAACTACTGAGCGGACAACTGGGCGACCACAAGGCGCATCAAATTCTGGCCCCGACGAAGGGTAACTCGACTGTGATCAACGACCGAATCGCCGGCTTGCCGGGAGACCCCGATGCCTTCATGCTTTCGAGATCCACTCGTGCGGCGCCTCTTTGCCGGTGATCCCTCGCTGATCACCATGCTCGCTGACGGTCTCGACAGGCCGGATCTGGCCCGCACGAGAAGAGTTGGCGGATCCGCGTGGTCTGAGGACGGTCAGACTGTTTCGACTGACACGCGGCCTCCCGGGTGTGGGGTGCCGCGCTTCAGCTGCGGCCCCTGGTCTGCGGGCCTTCGACAGGTACGTTGTACTGGTGGATCTTCCCTCCCAGCCGTCGGTTGTGACGCGTCGTTTGAACGTGATCGGGATCGGCGCGGGCTCGGCGTCGTTCGTGACGGCTGAAGCTGCTGCGGCCATCGCTGACACGGATGTGTTCGTGGTGATCGACAAGGGCGCGGATAAGGCCGACCTGCAGGTCGTTCGGCGGGAGATCCTGCGACGGTTTGCGGGCTCGAAGCCGTTTCGTGTGGTGGTGATCGGGGACGCTGAGCGAGACGATCGCCTGCCCTACAGCGAGGCGGTTGCGCGATGGCATGCGGCGCGCGTCGTGGCGTTCGAGAGGGTCCTGGCCGATGAAGTCGCCGACAGCGAGGTGTCGGGAATCTTGGTGTGGGGCGACCCTTCGCTGTACGACAGCACGTTGCGGATTGTCGATCAGGTCAACGATGGCGGTCGCGTGCGTGTGGATCACACAGTGTTCCCGGGGATCAGCAGTGTCCAGGTGTTGACCGCCCGGCATCGGATCCGGGCTAGCCGGTGACTGCGGCAGCCGATGTCAGG
>JAYUFA010000484.1:0-3629 GCA_043738925.1 Actinomycetota bacterium | reverse complement strand
TCGGTCGACGGCGTCTCGCCGTTCTCAGCATCTGACAACCCATCATGTTGTCTCTCGCGCGCTTTGGATTCCGGGCGCGACCGACGCATCCGCTCAAGAAGTCGGCCTGAACTCCGATGGAACAGGGGTTCAGCCGGCCGTCGCGCCCCAACCCCGCCGGGCAGGCACAGATGCTCAAAAACCTGAAGGTGCGCACCAAGCTGGCGACCGTGCTCGCCGTGCCCCTTGTCGCGCTCGTCGTGGTCGGTGCTCTCGGCGTGCGCGACCGCGGCCTCCAGGCCGACGATGCGCGCTCGAACAAGCAACTGACCGAGTTGCTGGCTGCCCGTATCGAACTCAGCCATCAGCTCCAGCTTGAGCGAGTATGGCTTTCCACGAACGGCACGAACGCCGTTGCGGCGCGGGAGAAGCTGATCGCCAACCGCGGCGTGACCTCAGCCGCACGGGTCGAGTTCGAACATCGCATGGAAGCAGTGCACGGGGTATCGACTGCGGTCGGCGCCGCGCTGGATGACGCCACGAAGCAGCTCGCGAGTCTTGATGGCGTTCGTACTGCGGCCGAGCAAGGCAACGGCACCGCAACTGCGCTCGGTACCTACGACACGGCCCTCGGGGCGTTGAGCCGGGTCAACCTCGAGCTATCCCGAGCGACAACTGGCACGGCCCAACGCGACCTCGTCAGCCTCGGCCAGATGAACACCCTGAAGGGCACCGTCGCGACGATCTCCGCGAAGCTCACCGCGTTGATCACCACAACTGGCGCCGCGCCGCAACTCGATGGGGTACGACAGCTTCAGGTGTCGGCTGACGAACAGCAGAGGGCGTTCCTGGCCGACGCGAGCGACGCTGCGCGTGCCGATTTCGAGGCGCAATCAGGCGCCGCCGGCTACCAGGACAGCCTTGCCCAGCAACATCGCATCTTCTCTACCGGCGCGGACCACGCGATCCCCACCGACGCCGTTGCGTGGCTGAACGCCGTCGCTACGCAACTAACCGGTCTGCGCCATGTCGAGGCCGTGATTGCGAACAGCGCGGGTACCGCAGCCGCTGGCGCGGAATCGAACGCGTCCACCCGGGCGCGGAATTTTGCACTCGGCGTGGGCGCGGCCGTGCTGGTGTCGCTGCTCCTCGCGTCGCTCGTAGCACGCTCGATTGCGAAGCCACTCGGACGATTGACCAAGGCCGCCAATTCCTTGGCCTCAGAGGGACTACCCGCTCTTGTCGAACAACTACGGAATCCGCAAGACGGTGCTGTACCCGCGACGCTGACGGAGATTCCCGTCGAGTCCAAGGACGAGATCGGTCAGCTCGCGCGAGCTCTCAACAGCATTCAGGGCACAACCCGATCGGTGGCCGACGAGCAAGCGACTCTGCTGCGCAAAGGCATCGGCGACATCTTCGTCAATCTCGCGCGCCGGAATCAGACCTTGCTCGATCGCCAGATCGCGTTCATCGACCACCTCGAGGCGGCAGAGGAGAACCCCGATCAGCTTCAGAACCTGTTTCGGCTCGATCATCTGTCGACACGCATGCGACGCAATGCCGAATCCTTGCTGGTGCTCGCGGGCGCAGAGCCGCCCCGGCGGCGGGGCAGGCCGGTGGAGCTCGCCGACGTCGTGCGCGTGGCGGTTGGCGAAGTCGAGCACTTCTCGCGCATTCGACTGCTCTCCATGGAGGAGACGACGGTGAGCGGTGCAGTGGCGGTCGACCTCGCCCACCTGCTGTCCGAATTGATGGAGAACGCATCACAGTTCTCTCCTCCCGAGACGACCGTGGACGTCGACGGTCAGCGCGACGCCGACGGCAACTATGTCGTCACGATTACCGACCAGGGCATCGGAATGAACGCCGACCAGTTGGTCGCTGCGAATCAGACAATCGCTCGTCCGCCCAATGTCGGCCTATCGATCTCACGTGCGCTCGGCTATACGGTGGTCGGCAAGCTCGCCCAACGCCACGATCTCGGCGTACGCATGACCAGCTCCGCGGACGGCGGCGTCGTTGCAACGGTCTTGCTGCCGGCGAGCGTCACCAATGCCGAACCGGACGATGTCGCGCCGTCAACGGTCGTCGACGGGGACACCGCCGCGGTGCAAGCGTCTGCACCCGCAGCGTCGGCCGACGTCGCGGTGTTCGCCGGCCCCGTTGCCGCACCCTCTGTCGACGTGGTCGACCTGTTCGAGCATCAACTGACCGCCGAGCCGTCAGAGTCCGCCGAGCCGACGGCGGCTTCGCTGGCCGTGCCATCGAGCGACGCCCCACCAGCGCCCCGATCCGCACCCCCCTCCATCGCGGTGACGCCACCGGAAGGGTTTCGCCAACCCATACCCGTCCCTCCGGCTACAGATCGAGCGCTCGAAGGCCTCACGCGGCGCGTGCCACGAGCCGAACCCGCCACCGACAACCGGGCACGAACCACGGCGGCCGCGCCGTCGCACCGCTCGCCCGATGAGGTGCGGCAAATGCTCTCTCGCTATCGCTCCGGGCTCAAGCGCGGCCGAAGCGATGACGAACAGGACGAGACAACGGGGTCAACGCCGTGATGACAAGTATCGGGAGGATTTCGTGCGGCAACTGAGCAGCGGCGCCACCAACATCAACTGGCTCATCAACAACTTCGTCGAGCGCGTTCCGGGTGTCACCGAATGCGTGGTGGTGTCCGCCGATGGCCTTCCGATGACGATGTCCTATGGGCTCGATCGTGCGTCCGCGGATCGGTTCGCAGCCGTCGCGTCGGGGTTGATCGGGCTTGCGTACGGCGCAGCCGGGCGCTTCGGCGGCGGCGCTGTGCGCGAAGTGATCGTCGAGATGGAGCACGCCTTCATTTTCGTCACTGGTATCAGCGACGGTTCGAGCCTCGCAGTGGTCACCGCGGCCGATTGCGACGTCGGCCTGGTTGGCTATGAGATGGCCATGCTCGTTGAACGAGCTGGCCCCGCCCTTACTCCCGAACTGCGCGCCGAACTCCAGTCGGCGCTGCCGCGCTGATCGCGCTCACGCGCCGCGCCACGACCATGCCCGACGATTTCGACCGGATCGACCCAACACTGCGAGTGCGCCCGTACGCGCTCACGGGGGGCCGAACGCGCTCGGTCGTCGAACTACCGATCGAGACCATCGTCCGCGCGACTCTGCGTGGCTTGTCGATGGCCGCGCAGCTCACCCTCGAACGCAAGCGCATCGTCACCATGTGCACGGTGCCCTTGTCGATTGCCGAGATCTCGGCTCACCTGCACATCCCGCTCGGCGTCGCACGCGTGCTCGTTGGGGACATGAGCGCCGAGGATCTGCTCGAGACCAACCACCTCACATTCGCCCGAGTCGGCGATCGACCCGACATCAAACTTCTGGAAAGGGTGCTCGATGGCCTTCAGGCGCTCTGAGGCTCCGGCCGCGATCGAAACCGAACCGGTCGGCGGCGTACCGATACCGGTCAAGATTGTCATTGCCGGCGGATTCGCGGTCGGCAAGACCACCTTCGTCGGCTCGATCTCCGAGATCACGCCGCTGACCACCGAAGCAGCCATGACGCAGGTGGCCGCAGGCATCGACGACACCGGGGACGCGACGGGCAAGACCGCGACCACCGTCGCCATGGACTTCGGCCGCATCAGCCTCGGCGATGACCT
>JAYUFA010000483.1:0-9604 GCA_043738925.1 Actinomycetota bacterium | reverse complement strand
GCGCCGAGGAAGGTTGGAATTGCGATCGCCAGCAAGATGGCGATGATCAGGACGACCACCATCAACTCGATGAGGGTGAATCCCTTGTCTTCCCTTCGTTCTGTGGGGGAGCTGTTCATTCTGTGTACCTCCGGTACGTGTGTTTGACGAATTCGTGTGTCGGCCGGTCGACGACAGCTGCGAATGGAATTTCCACATCGCGCCACATTGCGTGTCATGGCGCTGAGGTCGTGGTGGCAACAGCCGGGGCTTTGAAGGGTGGCCGGAGTGTGAAGACACGTACCGAGAGCTGTAGTTGGTCGGGCTGCTGGGGCTGGTCCGCTACGGGCGGGGGAGAGGTGATGGCGATCTGCTCGATCACGAGCATGCGGTCCATGTCGCGGAGTCCCTTGAGATAGGCCTGCACGCCGTCGTGGGAACCTGCGGCCGTGATCGAGATCAGCATCGATCCGCCGGGGCCGCTCGGATTCTCACTCAGAGGACTCGGCGTGAGAGCTGAGTACGTGACACCGTTCTGGCCGGCAACTCCTTCAAGCTGTCTGAGAAGCTGGGTCAGCGCAGGATCCTCTGGAATCGCCGGAGCGACTTCTGGCGAACTCGCATCGACAGTCGTGGTCGTGACTGCGGGAACCTGCAGCTTCAGCTCGGCCTTGGAGATGTTCTGCTCGACACCCAACAGGTTGCTCTTGGCCGTGGACAACTCGCTGCGCTGCGGCTTGAAGACGAAGTTGAACGCCGCGAAGAGCAGCATCGCGACGATCGCGGCGATCATCGTGAGGTCCTTGCGACTGCGCTTCATGGCTTGACCTCCGGCGTCGAACCGCTCACCACGAGGTTCTTGTCGGTGATCGACATCGACATGGTGAACTGCACTGGGATTGATCCGTCAGGTTGAGCGGCCATGGTGAAACCGCCTGCCCACGCGTCGGCGAACCGAGGGTCGGCGGCGATGATGTCGAGCCAGTCAGCTACGGCGTTCAAATCAGGCGCCGTAGCGGCGAACGTCAACTTGCCTGGACGAGCGGGACCTACCGCCGCGGCCGAGGTGGTACCGCCCGAGGCGTCGAGCGTGCCCTGGAACGAGGAAGTGACGACGCCCAGAGGTGCGCTGTCCTCGTCGACCGCGTGTTCCACTGCGAGCCAGTCGATGTTGGTCGAAGCGATGCTGGCGGCGACGGCGGCCGGGCTCGCTGCTGCACCCTGCGACGACGGGTGAGCAGTCACGGAGGGCCGGGCGTCGATCTGACCCTGTAGGTCGGCGAGTTGCGCCGTGGCGGCTGACAGCTTGGCCCCTTGGTCGGCCAACGCGCTTCGGCCCTGGAAGTAGTAGGCCCCGGACGCGCCGAAAGCAACGACGACGCCCGCGACCAGCATGACGCGGCGTGCGCCGCCCGAACGCCCTACACGTCGAGAGACTGGCCTGAGGTCGATGCGGCGATCCTTTGGCCTGCTCCCACCGAGGGCGACGCCGATCGCAGCCGCCATGTACGGGGCGAGGAAGGGAACATCGCAATCTTCGAACCCGGTCTGACCGAGACGCAGGTCAGCGAACGGGTCGGCGACCTCGACCTCGTAGCCGAGGCTGTCCCCGAATGCGGAAATGAGGCCAGGAAGCAGGGAGCCGCCGCCGGTCAGCAGCAGCCGGCGTACAGGTCGCGCTCCCGGTTGTCCCGCGTAGAACGCCAATGAGGCCCGTACCTCTTCGATCAGCTCTTGCACGCTTGCTTGAGCGGCCACGACTGCGACGGCAGATGTCGGATCTTCTGTCGCACCGAGTCGCTTGTAGCGCTCGGCGTCGACCTCGCCGATCGCCAACTCGCTGGCGATGCGATCGGTCGTGAGCCGTCCGCACGAGCTGGCGATGGTTCGGGAAAACAATGGCTCTCCGCCGCGTGCGGCGACGACGACCAGCGTTCCTGCGCCGATCGACAGCACGATGTCGACGCTGCCATCTTCGGCGGGTTCGCCACGGCTCAACGCCAGCGCAAGCGCCGCGGGGATGACGCCGATTGCGGCGACGTTCAGTTTGGCATCGCGCAATGCCATGACGAGCGGTTCGACCGCGTCGCGATGGGTCGCGGCGAGCAAGAGCTGCATGGTCTGCGTCGACGCCGACGGACCGTCCATCTCCCTGATGTCGAACACGGTGTCCTCGGCGGGCAGCGGAACGTAGTTGTCGAGCTGAAGGCGGATCGTTGACACCAACTCGTCGTGTGAAAGTCGTGGCATCTCCACCGGCCGCACGATGACTCGAGCCGACGACATGCCGACTCTGACAGTTCGGCTCTTGAAGCCGGCCTGGTCCCACAGTCGCTGGAGCGCCATCGATACGGCGGCCACATCGGCGACCTCGCCATCCACAACAGCACCAATCGGGAGCGCCACTTGCCCCATCCGGCGGATCAGGGGAGGATCACCGAACTCGATCTCGACAGCTCGAACGGCGTTGGTGCCCACGTCCAAACCAATTGCCGTCGCGGCCATTGCCGATCTCCTCGATGTCGGAGAAGCGAGTCGGCCTCTTCGAGGGGCCGGCGACGAAGCTTCCTACACGTGGTGAAGAGGAGGTCAGCGCGTGCCGTGAATGGCCGACACACGTGGTGTGCAACACGGCGGCAACTGTCGAATTCGGAATGCAGGCGTCGACGAGGGGATGAGCCTCATCGAACAGATGATCGCGATCGTGATCATCGTCATCGTGATGCTCGGCCTGCTCGCGACGCTCGGCGCCACGGCACAAGGAGTGGTCACCGGTCGGCAACGCACCATTGCGGTTTCGTTGGCAAAGCAGGTAATGGAGAACCTACAAGGCGCGAAATACGAATACGTGGCGATGGACCGGGCAAGCCTGACCGGGGACACGACCCCGATCTCCGGTGTCGCCCCGAACCAGAAGTTCGGCGGAGAGACGCTCGTGCTTGCGGATGCGAAGCTGGATCCGAACTCGCCAAAGCCGGCGCTCTTCCGAACCCTCCCGGCTGCCGTGGGCACGATCTTCTCGCTGCGAACGTTCGTGACCACGGCGTTGCCAACGGGCGTGGACGATTACCGCCGCGTCACCGTGATCATCGACTGGCCATATCCATCGACTACGCACACGATCACCATCTCGTCACTGGTGTACCCGATCGTCAACACCGCATATCCGTCCAACAACGGGTCGGCTGAGGTGACGGGTGGTCGGATCACTCTCAGCGGATGTTTGGGTGGTGACAACTTCGACGAGGCCTACGTCGCCCTTCCAGAAGTGCGGGCCGACACCAGCCTCTCTACTGGAGCGCTGCGCTCCGCAATCGCTGGGGCCGGCGGTGCGGCCAGCCACTTGGGTGTCTCTCCCCGATCCGACGCGTCGACCTGCGTCGCGGGGGCTGTCGCAGCGATCCAGGACTGCCCGCGCTCGACGCTCGGCAGCATCGCCGACAACGATTCGGCGACGCTGGACCCGCCGACCGGGCCCGTAGCCGCGCCCGCCAATGTTGCTGTTGGCACCTGTAACAAGACGACGGCCGGCGGCCTCACCGTTGTGTCGCCGACGGGCACGCTGAAATCGCACGCCAAGACCGACACGTGTACCTGCACCACAACAGATGGCACACCCATCGTCGATGCCGTGCCGTGGGCAGACGCGTCTGCCGCCACCGGCACCGGGTCGTCGGCGACAACCTCCATCGGTCCCGTAGGTAGTCTGTGGACTCTTGGCTCGGAGTGGATTCCGAAGGCTTCGGTGGATCACGATTCGACGGGCTCCGGCATTGTGACGGCCTCGGCTGAGCTCGACGCGCCGGCACTCAGCGTTCTCACGTTTACCGAGCTACCGGGCGGTGCCGTCAAGGTCAACGCGTTCGCGGCGAGGGCAACCGCTGCGTCGGGATACACGTCGGTCGGCACGGCCCTCACGTTCCCGTTGACCCCTCCGACCGTGCAACTCTCGGATGGAACGGCGACGGGCTACACCCCCGTGAGCTGGGTGCCCGGCACGGCGGTGGACTACACGGCTCCCGACAGAACTGTCCACACTGCGAGCGGCTACGACGTGAAGTTCGTCTCCAGAGTCCAGTCCCAGGGTTCCAACCCAGTAACCACCGTCGGGACGGCTCCGCGCACCGAGGCCCTCGCTGAACATCCATCCTTTCTTCGTGTGACGGTCGTAGTGACGATCACGCCGTCGACCCTCGTCACGCCCACCACCACAACCACCACGATCGTGGCAACGACGGGACCGCCAGTCACCACACCGGCGATTCCTGCCACGACCGATACCTTCACCATCGTCGTCGACTACGGGCAGGTGTCGGCCAACGCGACGTGGGTGATCGCACCATGAGAGCAGTGCAGATCAGGCGCGAGCGTCGTGATTGCGGTATGACGCTCCTCGAGACGATGCTCACGCTCGCCGTCATGTCGATCGTCATGTCGATGGTCGCGATGACGCTGATCTCGGTCCAACGAGCCACGAATCAGTTACAGGCCAGCTCGTCAGCGATCGACGAAGCTCGGCTGCTGTCGGCGAGCTTGGACCGTGAGTTGCGTTCGGCGGATTGCATCTCGTCGCCAGGAGACAACGCGTACAGCGCGACGTTGACGTTCCGCACGACGATCAACAGGCAGGCACCCGTGATGCTCACCTACCAACTCGAATACGGCCAAGGGACTGAGAACGGAACCGTGACACGACAGGAGGGCGTTGGCACGCCCCGTCCCGTCGTCACCGTCGTCGGACCGCAGCCGGCAGGCCCGATTGCTGGGCCGTTCAAACAGGTGAGCACCCCTGGTCCGTCGCTCAGAACTCTCGTCGTCAACATTCCAATTCGATCAACCAACGGCGGAGTGTTCCAGCTGGTCACGACCGTCGCAGGGAGGAACTCATGGCGCCCATGCACGTGAACCAACAGTTGAGCAGAGGTGGAGATCCTTTGGCTCCCAGCTCGCGTGATCGCGGCGTGGCACTGGTGATGGCCGTGATCGTCTCGGTGGTCGTGCTGGCGTTGGGCGGCAGCATCTTGTCGTACGCCAACCATCAGAGCACGGCATCGAGAAGCGACGGTCAGCGACAACAAACCATCGACTTTGCGACGGCGAGTCTCTCGCTCACCGACCTGGGCCTGACCGCAAACAAGGACTACGCGCCCCCAGTCGGCGTGCAACCGTACCCTGGGGGTGGCGCAGAATTCGAGGTGGTCATAGACCCCGACCCGGCCCATCGCGTCATCGGCGCGATCGTCACCGTCACGTCGACGGTCTACGTTCCGACAAAGGCTGCTGCGAAGACCACGCGAACGATGCAACAGCAATTAGTGCTCGATCCCAAGGCCGGCGCCGTTGGGGGAGGGTTCAAGTACGCCGTCTATACGACCGGCAACCTTGAAACAAAATCACCCGTGTTGTGCTCCACGACTCTTGGCCCTTGCCCCGACGGGAGCGGTGGGATCTTCTCTGTCGGTCATGTCAGCTTGCTGGCCAATGGAGCGGTCTACAGCGGGGACGTAACCACCACGAGCAACATCACGACCGGTCAGAACGACACGATCTATGGCACGCTGAACGGCTGCGGGACCGTGAGCATCAACGGGACTGCTTCTCACGTGTACGGCAATGCGTTTGCGTGCGGCGGCATCATTCCCATCGATGGCACTCTTCACGGCAACGCCTTCGCCGGAGGTGGCGTCCTCTCGAACCAGGGCGGCTGCACCAGCGCCAACATCAAGACTCACGTGACCGGCACGTGCAAGGAGAAGAGCGGCAGCCCACCCCAGATCGTCCCACCAGTCCAACCCAACCCGTTCTTCACGTGGAACCCGGCCAACTACCCAACCGGGGTCACGGGACCGATGGCTGGCTCTGCCTTCGTCACCGCTACCAACAAGAAGGATGTCAAAGGCGTGTATTGGATCTCCAGCGGCCGCATCGACTACCCCTCGAACGGCGAGCTGTGGTTAACCGGTGACCTGACCATCTATTCGCCGAGCACGACCATCTCATTGCCGCCAGTCGTGCTGAACAAGGCCGGGAAGCCGATACAGCTGAGTGTGATCGTGCTCAACGGAATCTCCGATTCGGGCAGCTTCACCGTCCCCGCCGACGTGAAGGTTCTCCTGTACGGCGGCACGGGTAGCATCTCGCTCAACTCCGCAACGTCAGCGGTCAACAGGCCGCTCACGGGTGTGGCCTACAACCGTGCCGGCAGCGTCACATTCGGCGCCAACTCCTCGTTCACGTTCGCGCCGGTGGAAGCCATCGGGTTCAACTTCCCGGAGAATTCGGGAGGGGCGTCGACCACGACGACGTACACGATCCGCAGCATCTCGACCAGGGAGATCAACAGCACCCCCTGACCTGCCCGAAAGTGGAGTTCTAGGTTCTGCAGTGCACCCGATGGCCGACACGACCATTTGATGAATGCACCAACGCTGCCGGACCCAGTGGCCCTGATCCACGCGGCGCCGAACGAGGTCGAGTGGAGTGACCCGGCGGTGCGGTCCTTGCTGCCCGAAGCGGTCGGGCACAGGTATCAAGCGGTGCCGCTGCGCCGCGACAACGGGGAACTCATCGTTGGGATGGTCACTCCTGGCGACCTCCGGGCAGTGGACGATCTGCGCGCTCTGCTCGGGGAGCGGTTCACACGAGTTCCGATCACCGAGGCCCAGCTGACCGACATGCTCGACGAGCGTCGTGGGCTCGATCAAGAGGTCAACAACGTCGCTCAGATCGTGGCCGACGACTCCTCCGAGGACCAAGCCGACCTCGCCACGTTGCGGGCTGTCGTCGAGGAGGCGCCGATCGTCAAGTTCGTCAACCTCATCATCCTCCAAGCCGTGCACGAGCGAGCGTCCGACATTCATGTCGAGCCGAGCGAAAACGACCTCCGCATCAGGTACCGCATCGACGGCGTGCTCCACGAGCGAATGCGCCAGCCTCGGTCGATCATCCCGGGCGTGATCTCGCGACTCAAGGTGATGGCCGACATCGACATCGCCGAACGACGCGTGCCCAAGGACGGCCGCATCAGCCTGACGGTCGACGGCTCGCCGGTCGACCTGCGTGTCTCGACGCTGCCGACCGTCTATGGCGAGAAGATCGTGATGCGAATCCTCGACCGGGCCAGCAGCGTCCAGTCGCTCGCCAGTCTCGGCTTCCTGCCATACCAGCTCGAACAGTACGAGCGCTCCTTCCGTAAGCCCTACGGGGCCATTCTCGTCACCGGCCCGACCGGGTCGGGGAAGACGACCACGCTGTACGCAACGCTGAACCTGCTGAACGTCGAATCGCGCAACATCGTCACCGTCGAGGACCCGGTCGAGTACCGCCTGCCCAACGTCAATCAGGTGCAGACGAACCCCAAGGCCGGCCTGACGTTTGCCAACGCATTGCGATCGATCCTGCGCCAAGACCCCGACATCATCCTCGTCGGTGAGATCCGCGATCGTGAGACGGGCGTGATCGCCATCGAAGCGGCGATGACCGGCCACCTCGTGCTGTCGACGTTGCACACCAACGATGCGGCATCGACGCCGCTTCGCCTGATCGAGATGGGCATCGAGCCGTTTCTCGTGACCTCGTCGGTCGACTGCGTGCTCGCGCAGCGTCTCGCTCGTCGCCTGTGCGATCGGTGCAAGGAGGCGTTCGCGCCGTCTGAGGCTGAGCTGAACGCCGCCAAGTGGGACTTCTCACGGGTGTCGGTCGAGGGTTTGGTGTTCTACCGCTCCATCGGATGTTCGTATTGCGGCGGCACCGGGTATCGGGGAAGGTTGGCAATCCACGAAGTGATGTTGATGACTGAGGAGCTCAACAAGCTTGTCGTTGCCCGCGTCTCATCGGAGGAGATCCACCGTGTGGCAATGAGCCAAGGAATGATGGATTTGCGCAGCGACGGTCTCGCCAAGGTCGCTCTTGGCACCACAACACTCTCGGAGGTCTCCCGTGTCGTCATCTGAACAGAACCGCTCGGTCGCCCTCGCTGCGCCGGGTGCGCCAACAACCTCGCTCGCACCACCAGTGGTATCGGCACTGAAGATCCCGCAATGCCTCGACGAACTGCTCGACCACTGCCTCAAGGCCGGGGGATCCGACCTGCACCTGGCCGCCGGAGCGCCTCCAACAGTGCGAGTCGATGGCGTGCTGCGCCCGATCGAGGGCTACGGCAACCTCCACGGCGACATGATCGAACGCCTCGTCTTCGCCATTCTCGACGATCGCAAGATCGCCGCGTTCAACGGTGAGCTGGAGTTGGATACGAGCTACGCGATTCCGGGCAAGAGCAGGTTCAGGATGAACGTGTTCCGCCAACGCGGCGCAATCGGCGCGGTGTTGCGCACGATTCCCTTCGACATCCCGACATTCGAAAGCCTGCACATGCCGGCGATCATCGAGTCTTTTGCGCACCTGCCGCGCGGGCTGGTGCTGGTGACGGGTCCGACGGGGTCGGGCAAGTCAACAACCCTCGCGGCTCTGCTCGACATCGTCAACCGCACCAAGGCAGTCCACATCCTCTCGGTCGAGGACCCGATCGAATTCCTCTACAGCCACAAGATGGCGATCGTCAACCAACGCGAGGTCGGAGAGGACACGAAGACCTTCGCCTCGGCATTGAAGCGGGCCCTGCGCGAAGACCCCGACGTGATCCTCGTCGGCGAGATGCGCGATCTCGAGACGATCCACATGGCGCTGACCGCGGCCGAGACCGGACACCTCGTGTTCGCCACGCTGCACACCCAATCGGCCCCACAAACCGTCGATCGCATGGTCGATGTGTTCCCGCCCGATCAGCAGGGCCAGATCCGGGTGATGTTGGCGACGACGCTGCAAGCAGTGGTCACCCAGCAGCTGTTGCCGAGCGCAGACGGTCATGGTCGTGTCGCAGCAGTGGAAGTGCTGATCGCCACGCCGGCGGTGCGCAACCTGATCCGCGAGCGCAAGGGCTACCAGCTGGCCAGCCAGATGCAGGCGGGCGCGAAGTTCGGCATGGTGACGATGGATCAGAACCTCGCCGAGCTCGTCCGCGCGAAGCGGATCACCTCGGAGACCGCCCTCGAGCGCGCCGCGAATTCCGACGACCTTCGCAGCCTCTTGGGCATGAAGCCGGCCACAGCCGGCGAGCGATGAGCACCATCACCTACGCCTACAAGGTGCGCGACAAGGCCGGTGCCATTCACAAGGGCAGCATCGAAGGCCACAGCGAACAACTCGTCGTCGCCAAGCTACGCGAGTTGGGCTATGTCCCAGTTTCTGTTACTGCTCATGGCAAGTCGAAGCTGAGCGCCGACATCGGGCACGGTGGCAGCAAGATCGAGCTCCGCTCCGTGGTGATCTTCTCCAGGCAGCTGGCCACGATGGTCGGCGCCGGCCTGACCCTGATCCGGGCGCTCGGCATCCTTGCCGATCAGACCGAGTCGAAGCCGCTTGCCGCCATCATCTCCACGATGCGCGGCGATATCGAGCGCGGGTTGTCGTTCTCGCAGGCGATCTCCAAACACCCCAAGGTCTTCCCAACCGTGTACATCGCCATGGTGCGGTCCGGTGAAGTCGGCGGGATGCTCGATGCCGTTCTTCTCCAGTTGGCCTCGATGCTCGAGAAGCAGCTCGAATTGCGGCGGCGGGTGAAGTCGGC
>JAYUFA010000482.1:0-9616 GCA_043738925.1 Actinomycetota bacterium | reverse complement strand
GTGGATGGTGCCCGTCACGAGCTGATGCTTGGAGAGGTTACGGAGACGGAACCGCTCACCTGGCTGGAAGATCACGCCGGGAGAGCGCACGAGCTGGGACACCACGACGCGCTCGGTGCCGTTGATGACGAACGTGCCCTTCTCGGTCATCATCGGGAAGTCGCCCATGAAGACCGTCTGCTCTTTGATCTCGCCGGTGGCCGCGTTCATGAAACGGGCGCGCACGAAGATCGGCGCGGAGAAGGTCATGTCCTTCTCCTTGCACTCCTCCACCGTGAACTTGGGCGGCGGGCGCAGGTCTTCGTCGTCGGGATCGAACTCCAACTCGAGTTGCAGGGTCTCGGTGAAGTCCTTGATGGGGCTGATGTCGCGGAACGTCTCCGCGATGCCGTGCTGAAGGAACCACTTGAACGACTCGCGCTGCACCGCGATCAGATCAGGCAACTCCAACGTTTCGGTCAGATTGGCAAACGAGTAACGCTCCCGAACGGGACGAGACGACACAGGCTACTCCTGGCAGAGGGGGGAGAACCGGTAAGGCACAACCGATGCCGGTACCCGGGAACGGGCGCGCGAAGCCCAAAACGGCAAAAAAGGGAAACAAGCAGGGGCGGGCACGGCAACCGGTGATCCTACTCCGCGCGACAGGAGGAGGGCAACCCGCTTTTGGCACCGCGAAACATGACCGCGTGCCGGATCGCTCTGCCCGACCCCGGCGCAGAAAGGCCAGGTCGGGCAGAGGGTACGACAGCGATCGACACCGGTCAAGCGCACCGCGCCGACCGACAAGCGAACCGAAATGGCTCGCTCGGGTACGTCACTTCATCTCGACGGTGGCGCCGGCACCTTCGAGCTGCGCCTTGGCCTTTTCGCCATCTTCCTTCGAGACCTTCTCAAGGACGGTCTTCGGGGCGCCGTCAACGAGATCCTTCGCCTCTTTGAGGCCGAGGTTCGTGAGGGCACGTACCTCTTTGATGACGTTGATCTTCTTCTCGCCGGCGGCGATCAGGATGACGTCGAACTCGTCCTGCTCTTCGACGACCGGGGCCGCGTCGCCGCCACCCATCATCGCCGGGTTGAACGCCATGGCCGGCGCCGCGGCGGTGACGCCGAACTTCTCTTCAAAGGCCTCCTTGAGCTCTTTCAGCTCAAGGACGGTCATAGTGGCAATTGCGTCGAGGATCTCGTCCTTCGTCGGCATGTTCTCTTCTCCGTGATGCGATGGTGCGTGCTGTTGGTAAGTGAAATATTTGGGTGGCGGCTCAGGCCGCAACCCCTTCTTGCTTTTCAATGAGTGCGCTCAGCGCGTACGCGAAGCCGCGTGGCACCGCGTCGAGCAAGTTGACGAACTGCTGGGTCGGCGCCGCCATGAGGCCTGCCAACTCGGCGAGCAGCTGCTCGCGCGGTGGCACCTCGGCCAATGCCTTGACGTCGTCGGCCGACAGCCGACTCGATCCGAGCACGCCGCCCTTGATGACGAGCGCTTCGTTCTCACCCGCGTACTTCTTCAGAACCTTGGCCACGCCGACTGCGTCGCCTTTTCCCTTCGGGACGAAGGCAATAGCCGTAGGGCCGGTGAGCAGATCTTCGATTTCGAGGCCCAGGTCGCGTGCCGCGAAGCGCACGAGCGTGTTCTTGTAGACCGTGACCTCGCCACCGACTGGCCGTAGCTCGCTGCGGAGCTTGGCCATGGCGGCCACGCTCAGCCCGCGGTACTCGGTCAAGACGGCGGCGTCGGCGTTGCGGAGGCGCTCACGCACCTCAGCGACGACTGCCACTTTTTCCGATCTCGGGTTTTCCATTCGTACCTCCTCTCGCCGTTGTCGTGTCGTGGCTTTCGGTGACCGCGTGGGTCGCCGGTCTTGCTGATCAGATCGCTGTGTTCTTGCTGTGTCACCACCGCAAGGCGCCGAAAACGAAACCGGGTGCTCGCCCGACGAGGACGAACACCCGAACCGACGCGCTGGAAGCGGTCGTGCGATGCGTTCACCTCGTTCGGCGGGCGGGGCCCATTCGATGCCCGAAGGCATACCGAAGATCTTCGGCGACTGATTTCTGTTTGTAGAGCTGTGCAGTTGTAGAGCCGGGAAAGCGTATCAGGCAATGTCTTCGTTGACGAGGTTCGGGTCGAGCTTGACGCCCGGGCCCATCGTCGACGACAGCACGATCTTGCGGAAATACTTGCCCTTGGCCGTGGCGGGCTTGGCCCGCTCGACCTCGTCGACGAGCGCTTTCAGGTTGGTGTACAACGACGCCACGTCGAAGCTTGCCTTGCCGATGGGCACGTGAATGTTGCCGTACCGATCGGTGCGGTATTCAACTTTGCCGCCTTTGAATTCGGTCACCGCTCGCGCCGTGTCGTCGGTGACGGTGCCCGTCTTCGGGTTCGGCATCAGACCCCGCGGGCCGAGCACGCGACCGAGCTTGCCGACCATCGGCATCAGGTCGGGAGTTGCGATGGCGACGTCGAAGTCGAGCATGCCACCTTCGACCAGCTTCACGAGATCGTCGGCACCGACGTGATCGGCACCGGCGGCGCGTGCCGCGGCTGCCGCGTCACCTTGCGCGAACACCGCTACGCGAACGTCTTTGCCGGTGCCCGATGGCAGAGCGACGGTGCCGCGCACCATCTGATCGGCCTTGCGGGGGTCAACGCCGAGGCGGATCGCCACGTCGATCGACTCGTCGAAGCCGCTGCTCGAAAGTTCCTTGACCAAGGTCAGCGCCTCGCCGGCGCCGTGGAGATGGTCACGATCGAATCGACGTACTGCGTCGGTGTATTTCTTGCCCTTCGCCATGATGGCTCCCTCGTTGAGTTGGACCCCGGACCGTGAGGTGACGGCCCGTGGGGAATTTTCTAACCTTCGACGAGAATGCCCATGCTGCGGGCAGTGCCGGCGATCTGCTTCTTCGCGGCGTCGAGGTCGTCGGTGTTCAGATCAGGCAACTTCGTGCGAGCGATCTCGGTGACCTGGGCGTCGTTGACCTTGCCGACCTTTTCCTTGTTCGGCGTAGCCGAACCCTTGTCGATGCCCGCTGCAGCACGCAGCAACACCGGCACGGGCGGCGTCTTCAAGATGAACGTGAAGGTGCGATCGTCGAACACCGTGATCTCGGCGGGCACGATCATGCCGCGTTGGGCCTCGGTGGCTGCGTTGTACTGCTTACAGAACTCCATGATCGGCACGCCGTGTGGGCCGAGAGCGGTACCGACCGGAGGCGCCGGTGTGGCCTGACCCGCGGGGATCTGGATACGAACGATTGCGATGACTTTTCTTCTGGCCATGGCTCAGCCTTTTGATGCCTGCGCGGATGGATTCCGCGCAGTGGGTGACGATCGCCCACGAACAGCGACCAACAAGTCTGGACAACGCGCGCCAGGTTGGCAACTCGCGCGTTCGGATTGCACCGATTCGCTCGGTGATCAGACCTTCGCGACCTGACCGAACTCGAGCTCGACCGGTGTCTCGCGACCAAACAGGTTCACGAGCACCTTGAGCTTGAGCTGATCTTCGTTGATCTCGACGATCTGGCCTTCAAAGTTGGCGAACGGGCCTTCTTTGACCCGCACCGATTCGCCCGACTCGAACTCGAGACGGGCCTTACCGCGGCGTGGCACGGGCTCGACGCCTTCGATTTTGACCTGCAGGAAGCTTTCGACCTCGCGCCGAATCAGCGGCGAAGGCTTGCCACCTTGACCGACGAAATTCACGATGCCCGGTGTGTTGCGGATGACGTACCACGAGTCGTCGTTGAGGTCGCAACGCACGAGGAGGTAGCCCGGAAACACCTTCTTTTGCACCATGACGCGCTTGCCGTTCTTGAACTCGACGACGTCTTCCATGGGGATGACGACCTCGTGAATGCGTTCCTCCATGCTCATGGAGGCGATACGCGCTTCGAGATTCTGCTTGACCTTCTTCTCGTAGCCCGACTGTGTGTGCACGACGTACCAGCGACCGGGGCGGTCGTAGGGGCTCTCGACGCGGGGGGCTTCGTAGAGATCGTCTTCTACGAGCACATCGGCCGACTGCGCTTCACCACCGACCGCGGCACTGCTCTCGTCGGCAAGCATCGTTGCATCGGACGCGTTGGCGTCGGCGAGAGTGGCATCAGATGCGGTGGCATCGGACGCTGCGGTCAGGAGGGTTGCGTCGGTTTCCACGAGATCAGGCCTTGAACAACTTGAGCACGGCCTGGCTGGAGACCCAGTCAAGGCCGGCGACGAATGCGGTGAGCAATACCAAGGTGACGAACACGATAATGGTGTAGCGGATGGTCTCCTGGCGAGTGGGCCAGGCAACCTTCTTCAGCTCGCCCCGAACCTCTTTGACGAACTGGCCAGGGTTGGAACGCTCTTCTTTAGTGGGCTGAGTAGGCGCGGCACGACGAGTGCGAACCGGTTCCCCGGTTTCGTCGATCTCACCTTGGCGCTGGAGCATGCGCCGTTGTTCGCGGTTGAGTGTCATCGTGCCCTTGCCGTCGAGGTCGGAGAAACGGTGGCCAAAAGGGGAATTCGCCACAACCCTACCGGGCACCTACGAAGGCCAGGCACAAGCTGTGGAGAACGCGCAGGGCAGGAGGGACTTGAACCCCCAACCGCCGGTTTTGGAGACCGGTGCTCTACCAATTGAGCTACTGCCCTCAGAGAACGCACGTGCCGAGGGCACGCTGCTCGAAGGGAGCGCCCATCGTAGCATTGCCCCGTTCTGTCTCCGCCGGTCAGCAGAGCCGCTGCTTGTTCTCGTCAGCCCGCTCTGGCCACACCGACGCGTCCACGCGCCACGTGCGTGGCTACACCAGCGACGCCGGCCACCACCAGGCCACCGGCCACCGTGGCGATCGCCCACGTGCGGCGCAGCCTGCGCCCGATCTCGGCATCGACCCGCTTGGCAATGGCCTCCACGAGCCCCGGGTCTTCGGCGCCGCGCCAGCTGCGGAGCGCGTGCAGTTCGCCGGTCATGGTCGAGTACTCCCTGGCCGACCGCCGACACGACGCGCAACCCTGGAGATGCATGGCCGCACGCGTATCGAGGGAGCCCGGCGGTAGCGACGCCCGTACGAGCGCCTGCACGCCGGCGCATACCCCCGACTCAGCCCACATGACGACGCTTGAGGGTGTGGTCATAGGCGAACAATTGCTCACGCAACTGCTGACGGGCGCGATGCAGTCGTACCTTGGCCGCTGACTGCGAAATGTCGAGTTCGTCCGCGATTGCCTCGTGGGACATGCCGTAAACGTCGCGCAGCACCACGACGGCTCGCAGCTTCGGCGCGAGACCGCCGAGCGCAGCCTCAAGATCGGCCCGAAGCGACAGCGTCTCGGCCCGCCCCTCGAGATCGGTGCGGCCACCGAATTGCGTGATCACCTGTTCGGGCATGAGCAGATCGTGGCGATGACGCCGCGCGCGCGACGCATGGCTCGACGCGCAGTTGACCGTGATGCGAAACATCCACGTGCGGAACCGGCTGTCGCCCCGAAACCGACGTAGCCCGCGATAAGCGCGTAGGTACGCGTCTTGCACGATGTCGCGTGCGTCGTGCTCGTCACCCGACAATCGGATCGCCAGCTGGAGGGTCTCGCGGTACGTGCTCCGCACCAGCTCGTCAAAGGCCGCGCGATCTCCCGCTTTTGCCCGCGCAACAACCGCCGCGAGCTCGTCGACCAGCCGCGGCGACGCCACGGAACGACTCAGCGCGTCTCTCTGTGCAGGGTGTGCACACGATCCCAGCGGCAGTACTTCTTGATCTCGATGCGCTCGCGATCGTTGATCTTGTTCTTGGTGGTGATGTAGTTGCGGCGCTTACACGTCTGGCATTCGAGTGTGACGTGGACGCGCTTATCGTTCTTCGCCATCAGCGGCATTCCTTTCGACCGGTAGCGACGGACAGAATCGAACTGTCGACCTCTCGATTATGAGTCGAGCGCTCTCACCTGCTGAGCTACGTCGCCCCGCTGCCGCCGAGGCGACAACGAGCTCCCTGACAGAATCGAACTGTCGACCTCTTCCTTACCATGGAAGCGCTCTGCCGACTGAGCTAAGGGAGCACGCGCCCGGCTCACGCCGGACTCGGGCGCCAATGATGCCACGCCGACCACCGGTTCCCCAACCTGCTCGCTGTCGGGGATTTCGACCCCGCATCCGCGCGAGCGGCGTGTAGGTCCTTCGGCGTAGGTATTTCGGCTCAAGCTCGCCCGCGAGCGCGCCGATGTCCGCGTTGTGCGATACGAACGATTGGTCATCGAAGGTGGCGGAGCGAGCTACGCGCTCGACTTCCACCGCCGGCTCACCGTCATCAGCAGCATCGGTCAGATCGAGCGCGATGGCATCGTCAACGAGCTCATCGGCGCGCTCGGGGCAACGCGCGCCGGCGTGCACGCAGAGATCGTGGCCGACAGCGGCCACCAGTTCGCGATCTTCCGTCCGGTGAACGCGCACCATCGGGTGATCAGCGTCGACACGGCACGTGACGTCAGCGACCGGTTCCGCAACGCCGCCGGCGAGATCGACATCTTGGCCCGAGCCGGGCTCGACGCCCGGAGCGCGCGGGCGCTCGTGCGCCTCGGCGCGGCCGAACTACGAGCGAGTGGCCAGATCGACCAGCTCCTCGCTCAACTCGCGGCATGCGACGCGAACGAGCTGTGGGCACGCGCGGCCAGGGCCGTGCAGGCCGAGCGAGACCTGCGCGATGTGGCCCACGAGACCGGCGCTCAACCCGAGGACGCCGCGATCGTGCAGGCGGTCGAAGATCGCCACGCCATGTTCGTGAGCGAGCAGGGGCGTGCGGAACGCACGCGACGCTTGACCTTCGCCGCGGCAGCCGTCGTCGCTCTTGGCGGCCTGGGGAGCGCTGTTGCGGGCCACGGTGCGATTGCCGGCGTCTTCGTGATCGTCGCCTCGGCGATCGCTGCGCTATCACTGCGTCACAACGCTCGCCTCGCGAACGCAGAGGCGGCCGAGCAAGACGCGCTCACCAAGGTCGGCGCTCAGTCCTACCTTGGCTTTCACCTCCAACGCGTCGATGGCCTCCTGAACGATGACAAGGAGCGGCGCCGCCTCATGCAGGCTGCCGACAACGCGACAAACGCACGAGCCGCTTTCGCCACCCTGGTCGGTTTGGACATCGACCCCTCGTGGGCGCTCGCGCACCGCAACGACGTCGAGGCCACGCGTCGCGGGCACGAAACGGACGTGTCGGGGCGACAATCGAGCCACGCGAAGCTCCTTCGCAGTCGCCTCGACGGGCTCCGTGCCGGGGCCGCGGGCGGCGAAAGCATGCCGCTCGTGCTCGACGACGCCTTCCGCGACATCGCCCGCGAGGATCGTCCGGCACTGCTCGAGCTGCTCGTCGAACGGTCCAGCGAACAGCAAATCATCTTCTTGACCAACGATGACGAGATCGCGACCTGGGCTCGCCTCGAGGCGTTGGCCGGCGATGTCGCCGTCATCGAGCCCATAGCGACCAACGCCAACCGCCGCACCGGTGTCGCTGTCTGAGGGGTAGCGTCCAGGGGTGCGCACACGTTTGGCCACCTTGGCGGACGCCGAGGCGATCCGCGGCATTTACAACCTCGAAGTCACCGAGACCACCCACACCTTCGACCTCGTGCCTCGCAGCCTCCAAGACCAGCAGCAGTGGCTCACCTCACGTCTCGGAGCCCTCGCCGTCATCGTGGCCGAGGAGCACGGACAGGTGAGCGGATTCGCCTCGCTGTCGTCGTATCGCGACCGACCCGCGTACCGAACCACGGTCGAGGACTCCGTCTATGTGGCACGAAGCCACCAAGGCCAGGGAATCGGCACGCTGTTGCTGACCGACATCGTCGAGGCAGCCCGCAGCCGAGGGTTTCACACGGTGATGGCCCGCATCGTCGGCGACCATGAAGCGTCCATTCGGCTGCACCGATCGGCAGGCTTCGAGCTCGTGGGCATCGAGCGCGAGGTCGGTCGCAAGTTTCACCAGTGGCTTGACGTAGCCCTCCTGCAACGCATGTTGTGAACGGGCGGAATGCCGGGTGAATCGCCGATCTTGTGGCAAGGCGAGACCTGGTTGCTATCCTCGTTGGTCCTGGGTCGGTGCCCGAGTGGCCAAAGGGAGCGGGCTGTAAACCCGTCGGCAACGCCTACGGAGGTTCGAATCCTCCCCGGCCCACCAAACAAACCCCCGCCAACGTCGGAGGCCATCGTGACTCCGCAGCGTGCCACTCCTCTTCGCTCGGCGAACGCGCCGGCAGCGAACGAGCCGAACGTGCTCGCTGCGGCACCGTTCGATCCTGCGGGCGTCGCGGCGTTCGTGTACGACTCGTTCGAGCTCGATCTCCGCGTGGGTACGCTGGTTTGCCACTATCGCCTCGACGACATGGCCTTTGTCGAGCACGTTCGCTTCACGCCCGCGCTTCACGCCGACCCGGTAGCAGCACAGCGAGCTGCTCGTCTCGTCTTTTTGTTGGCGGGGATCTCGTACTACAAGGCAGCGGCGCCGCCGCGCATCGAGTTCGGGACCCACGCGCTCACCGAGGCCGAAGCCGCCATGCTCAAGGCGTTTTATGTCGATGGTCTCGGTGAGTACGGCTACCGCAACCGACTTGATCTGCGCGACCTCACGTTCTCCTACCAATCGGCCGCGCCAGCGCCAGTCCCTTTCCCCGTGGCAACCGACCAACCGTTGGTGCCGTTCGGGGGTGGCATTGACTCGATCGTCACGGTCGAGGAGGTCCGCGAGCGCCACCCCAACACGGCACTGTTCGTGGTCAGCCGTATGGGTGACCGCTTCGCCGCGCTCGAAGCTGCGGCCGCAGTCACGGGCCTGAGCGTGCTGCGCGCCGAACGCGAGCTCGACGAGAAGGTGCTGCGGTCGAAGGCGCTCGGGTTGCGCAACGGCCACGTACCGGTGACCGGAATCCTGTCGGCGATCGCGGTTCTCGTTGCGGTGGTGAACGGTCGAGGCGCCGTGATCATGTCCAACGAGTGGTCGGCCTCGTCGGGAAACCTCGTGCTCGACGGTCGCAGCGTGAACCACCAGTACTCGAAGAGCGCCGATTTCGAGACCCTGTTTCGTGGCGCGCTTGCCGACTCGTTCGGCGGCGGACCCGAGTATTTCTCGCTGCTGCGACCGTTCTCCGAGTTGGCCATCGCTCGTCGCTTCGCCGAGCTCACCAAGTACCACCCAGCATTCCGCAGCTGCAATCGCGCCTTCCCACTCGACACTTCGCAGCGCCTCGCCAGCTGGTGCGGCGTGTGCGACAAGTGCTGCTTCATCGACCTGATCCTGGCGCCGTTCGTCTCCGCGAGTGCGCTCGCGCGCATTTTCGACGGTCGCGAACCTCTCGAGAACCCCGACGCCACAACCACGTTCCGCGCGCTGCTCGACATCGGCCCCGGCCCGAAGCCGTTCGAATGCGTCGGCGAACGCACCGAGTGTCGCGCCGCCGCGCAGCTCGCCCACGAACGCTCCGATCGTCGCGGCAACGTCATGCTCGCCCAACTCGTCGCCGAGCTGGGCGCAACCCAAGTCTCCCCCCACGAGATCAGCGGGCTTTTCGCGCCGATCGGCGTCCATCACATTCCCGAGTCGTATGCGCCCCGCCACCTCCTGGGCTGACCTGCGCGGCGCC
>JAYUFA010000481.1:0-9656 GCA_043738925.1 Actinomycetota bacterium | reverse complement strand
TGCCGGCGTTCGTGTTGCTCGCCATCGTTCCGTTGGTGCTCGGCGCGTTGTCGGCTCTGCCGGGTGCCGTGCCATAGCGCGCCATCCTCGGAGGTCGTCATGTCTCAACTCTCCACTGCCTGGTTCCGAGCGCTTGTCGCGGTCCGTCATGGCCGCGTCGACCGTGGCCAGGCCACGGCTGAATATGTGCTCGTGTTGCTCGGCGCGGCGTCCGTCGCGCTCGTGCTGATCGGATGGCTCGCGCACTCGGGTCGCATCGAGGCGCTGCTCAACCAGGTGTTTGACCAAATAACTGCGCAGCTGTGAAAGCTCCGGCACGCCGTGGTGGCCGGTGCAAGCCAACGAGAACGCATTGTCGCGGCCAGGCCACGGCCGAGTTCGTGTTGGTGCTTCCCTTGGTCGTCACGGTGTGCCTGGCTATCGCACAGGTCGCCGTCGTCGCGCGTCGCGACATTTTGGTAGCGCACGCGGCACGTGAGGCCGCGCGCGCCGCAGCGGTTGCCACCGACGACGCATCCGCAACCGAGGCCGCGCGGGCCGCAGCCATACGCTCGGGAGCGCTCGATGCGAACCGGCTCGTCGTCAGCGTGGCGCGCGACGAGCACGATGTACATGTTGTCGTGCGCTACATCGACCCGACCAACGTGGCGGTGGTGGGCCGCCTGGTCGGCCCGGTCACGCTGCAGGAAGCCGTGACGATGCGACGCGAAGATCGATGATCGACTTGTCGACAATCACACCCAACAATTGGATCGCTCGCGCCTTGTCGAGTGGCTCGTTGCCGTTGCCGCATTTGGGGGATTGGATGCACGACGGGCAACCGGCTTGGCACCGACAGTGCGCGATGGTGTCATAGGTAGCGTCGAACAACTCGTACGCGTCCTGCCATCCGAGTTCGGCTATCCCGGCGCCACCGGGGTAGCCGTCGTAGACGAACACGGTGGCCAATGCGGTGTCCGCGTGGCGGGCCGTCGAGAGCCCACCGACGTCCCAACGGTCGCAGATCGTGAACAACGGCAACATGCCGATAGCGGCGTGCTCGGCGGCGTGCAATGCGCCGGGAAGGTCGAACGAATCGATCATGGCGCGATCGATCGTGGCGTCGTCGACCGTGAGCCAAAAGGCGCGGGTGCGCAGGCGACTCGGCGGCAAATCGAGCGAAGCGGTATGCAGGACGCGTCGCGTGGCGATGTCTTTGCGCTGGTAGCCGGTCACATGCGAGACGACGTCGATCTCGCCCAGGTACACGATGCATGGACCGAGCGGCCGCGACGCGTCGACCCGCACGATACGAACGTCGATATCGCTGCGCGGCTGGGTGTAGGCATCGCCGTCGGTTGCGATGACCACGGCACGTCGTGCGTCGAGGTCGAGGTCGAGCACCTCGTAGGGCCGGCCTTGGTGTAGATAGATCGCGCCGGGATGCACGACGCTCGACGCGCGCGTGGCGTCGACCGTGCCGATCAACGTGTCGTCACCAAGGCGGATGCGCACTTCGCCGCCGGCGCTGCTGCGGAGCCCGACACGCGGCGCAGGGACACCCTTGCCTGCCCACATCGCGCGGGGTGCCGCGAAGCGGTGCGCACGACGCACGGCGAGCAGATCGTCGGCCACGAGGTCGCGTACCCCGTCGGCCAAGGAATCGTCACCCCACCAACGTTCGTCGCCGTGGCCGAGCGGGCGTTCGAAGGCCGCACACGCAAGATGCGGCCGGGCCACGAACGGGTTCGTCGTGTTGATGACCGCGCGCTCGGGCGGTCGTTCGAACAGGGCGCGCGGATGGCGCACGAGCCACTGATCGAGCTGATCGTCGCCCATGACCACGACGGCCAACGACGGTTGCCCGGCGCGACCGACGCGCCCCATCTGTTGCCAGGTGGAGGCGATGGTGCCGGGGAACCCGTTGATCACGCATGCGTCGAGGCTGCCGATGTCGACCCCGAGCTCGAGCGCCGAGGTCGTGATCACCGCGCGTAGCGCGCCGGTGGAGAGTGCGTCTTCGACCTCGCGTCGTTCCTCGGCGAGATAGCCGGCTCGGTACGCGCGCACCGCGTCGGCCAACGAGGGTGCGCGTCGCTGCACCTCGGAGGCGACGATCTCGGTGGCGCGGCGACCTCGACAAAACGCGATGACGCGGTGATCGGCCCGCGCCAGCGAAGCGGTGAGCATCGCCGTTTCACTGTTGGCCGAGATGCGTCTGTTGCGGATCGGGTCAAAGGCCGGCTGCAGCAAGGCAACGGTGCGTTCGCCCTTCGGCGCGCCGTCATCGACGATTGCCTCGACGCGTGCGCCGCACAGTGATGCGGCCAAATCGGCGGGTTGGCCAATGGTGGCCGAGCAGAGCACGAAGCTCGGGTGCGTGCCGTAGTAGTCGCACAGACGTCGCAAGCGGCGCAGCACATGCGCAAGATGGGTACCGAACACGCCGCGGAAGACGTGCATCTCATCGATGACCACCAGCCGTAGTCGCATGAGAAACGGCGCCCATCGCGCGTGGTTTGGGAGCAGGCCGCCGTGCAACATCTCGGGGTTGGTGAACACCACGTTGGCTTGCGAGCGCGCGAACGTGCGCTCTTGGGGCGAGGCGTCGCCGTCGTAGACCGCGGCTTGCACGCCGGGAAAGTCGTACGCGGAGAGGGCACGAATCTGGTCGTGGGCGAGCGCTTTGGTGGGGCCGATGACGAGCGCGGTCGAGGGCCGAATGGGGTCGAGAAGCGCCTCGGCGAGCGGGACCTGATAGCAGAGCGACTTTCCCGAACCGGTACCGGTGGCGATCACGATGTTGTGGCCGAGTCGAACGCGCTCGATGGCCTCGACCTGGTGTGTCCACAGCCCCCCGACCCCGAGGCGATCGGCCACCGGTGCCGGCAGGGGCCGCGCCAGGGGCGCGGTACGCCCGGCAACGGCGGGAAGTGTTTGCACGGCGACGATGCGACCATCGGCCACCAAGGGGTCGATGACGGGCCCGAACGGCGACCGCGCCGTGGTGGCCGCCGATGAACCGGCGACGGGCGAAAGGGCGACGGCGGTGGTGCGGGCCATGGTGCTGGGGCGATTGTACGACGGGGGAATGACAGCCATGTGATCTGCCGCGGGCACCTACGCCGAGGGCGCGCGGGGAGGAGGCAGATTGGCGGGCCCCTCGGGGGTGCGGGGTAGCGTGCGCGGGTGAGTGAAGACCCGACACCGGTGATCACGAAACCTGACGAGCTCCTGGCGCTGCACACGGCGGCCGAGGAGCTGTTCTCGACGCTCAAACGTTGGTTCACCGTGCCCGATTCGGTGCCGCTGAACTTGACGGAGATCGACGCGGTCGTAACCGAGATGAGCGACCCGGTCATGATCGCCGCATTGGCGATGCGCAAGCTTCAGGCGCTTCGGCTTCTCGCGACGCCAGGGGTGCGGACCAGCACCGACGTGGTGTTGGCCATCATCAACGACCTCGACCGGGCGTTGCTGCAGGCGCCAACGATGCGCCTCAAGCTTCGGGCCAGCACGGTTGATTGGGACGCCGCGTTCGCGCAGCTCGAAGTGGTCGACCACCCCTCGCGCTCGGGTCATTTGCCGCACGCGGTCACCGAGGCCGATACCGAGGCCGATCATTTCCGCGAGTTGCACGCCAAGCTCCACGCGGCAGCGTTCGCCGTGTTCGAAGCCAGCAACGGCGAGATCTGTCTGCTCGACTAGCAGCAGGCCATGGCGTTGGCGTCAGGCCGCGCGTTGCTACCCTGCCCCGGACCGAGCGGTTTGACATCGCCTGACGAAAGCTCTTACGTACCCCTGTGCCCAACGCCCTCGTCATCGTCGAGTCGCCTGCCAAGGCGAAAACCATCGCCGGCTATCTCGGCGCCGGGTACATGGTCGAGTCGTCCATCGGTCACGTGCGCGATCTTCCGCGCGGCGCCGCCGATGTCCCGGCCGCCTACAAGGCCGAGTCCTGGGCGCGCCTTGGCATAGACGTCGACAACGACTTCAAGCCGCTGTATGTGATCTCGCCCGACCGGCGCGAGCAGATCAAGAAGCTCAAGGCGTTGGTGAAGACGGCCGACGAGGTGTACCTCGCGACCGATGAGGATCGCGAGGGCGAAGCCATCGCCTGGCATCTTCTCGAGGTGTTGAACCCACGCGTGCCGGTCAAGCGCATGGTCTTTCACGAGATCACGCCGAAGGCCATTCGTGAGGCCATCGACAACCCGCGCGAGCTCGATCGTCGCCTTGTCGACGCGCAGGAAGCGCGCCGGCTACTCGACCGCTTGTACGGCTACGAGGTGTCACCCGTGCTGTGGAAGAAGGTCGGGCCGAGCTTGTCGGCCGGCCGCGTGCAGAGCGTCGCCACGCGCATCGTGGTCGAGCGCGAACGCGAACGGATGCGCTTTATCGGCGCGTCCTACTGGGATCTGCAGGCCACGTTCGCCGTGCGCGATCCGTTGCCCTCGGAACCGGAGACCTTCAAGGCCACGCTGCAAACGGTCGATGGCGCACGCGTCGCGACCGGTCGCGATTTCGATGCCACCGGCATCACCAAGTCGACCGGCACGGTTGTGCTCGATGAAGCGTCGGCGGGGCAGTTGGCGGCGGGTCTCGAGAACGCTGCGTTCACGGTTGCGTCGGTCGAGTCGAAGCCGTACCGTCGCCGCCCGGCCGCGCCGTTCATGACTTCCACGTTTCAGCAGGAGGCCGGCCGCAAGCTGCGCCTCTCGTCGGCGATGGCCATGCGGTCGGCGCAGTCGCTGTACGAAAAGGGCTACATCACCTACATGCGTACCGACAGCACCACGCTGTCCGAGACCGCAATCAACGCGGCGCGCTCGCTCATCGCCGAACGCTATGGCAAGCACTGCGTACCGAGCGCTCCACGCGTGTACGCCAACAAGGTCAAAAACGCACAGGAAGCGCACGAGGCCATCCGTCCGGCCGGCGATGTGTTCCGCACGCCCGAGCAAGTGGCGCGCGAGCTGTCGGCAAGCGAGGCGCGTGTCTACGAGCTCGTCTGGCAGCGCACCGTTGCGTCGCAGATGATCGATGCCACGGGCGAAACCGTCGTCGTCAAGATTGGCGCCCACACGGTCGGCGAGTCGTCTGCACGCCAGGTCGAGTTCGGCGCGTCGGGCACCATCATCACCGAGCCGGGGTTTCGTCGGGTCTACGTCGAAGACGTCGATGATGACAGCGATCGTGACGATTCCGAGCGTCGCTTGCCGGCCATGGCCCAAGGTGATGGCGTCGATGCACGCGAGCTCACGCCTGATGCGCACGCCACGCAACCGCCGGCGCGCTACACCGAGGCGTCGCTCGTCAAGCGTCTCGAAGAGTTGGGCGTTGGCCGTCCGTCGACCTACGCCTCGATCATGGGCACGATCCAAGACCGTGGCTACGTGTGGAAGCGGGGCACGGCGCTCGTGCCATCGTTCGTGGCGTTCAGCGTGGTCGGTTTGCTCGAAGGCCACTTCCCCGGGCTTGTCGATTACGCGTTTACGGCGCGTATGGAAGACGATCTTGACAACATCGCGGGCGGTCTACAGGAGTCGGTGCCGTGGTTGTCGCGGTTCTACTTCGGTGATCAAGGTGCGCTCGACACGCACCCCGGTCTCAAGAAGATGGTCAACGAGAACCTCGGCGACATCGACGCGCGTGAGATCAACTCGATCCCGCTCGGCATGTCGGCCGATGGCGTTCCGGTCGTTGCCCGTGTTGGCCGCTACGGGCCCTATGTCGAATGCGGCGAGCGGCGTGCATCGGTGCCCGACGATCTGGCGCCCGATGAGTTGACCGTCGCGCGAGCGATGGCGTACCTCGACGCGCCGCAAGGTGATCGCGTGGTCGGTAACGACCCGGTGTCGGGCCTTGAGGTCGTTGCCAAGGCCGGTCGTTTCGGTCCGTACGTCCAACTCGGCCAACCGGCCGAGGGTTCGAAGGACAGGCCGCGCACATCGTCGCTGTTCAAGTCGATGGCCGTCGATACGGTCACCATCGAACAAGCTCTGGCGTTGTTGTCGTTGCCACGCATCGTTGGTACCGACCCGTCGGACGGCGTCGAGATCGTCGCGTCGAACGGCAAATTCGGGCCGTACATCAAGAAGGGCACCGACACCCGCAGCATTGACACCGAGGATCAGCTGCTCACGTTGAGTTTGCCCGAGGCCCTCGAGGTGCTCGCCCAACCGAAGCGTCGGCGCGGTCAAGGGGTGGCCAAGCCACCGCTGCGCGAGCTCGGTCCCGATCCGGTGTCGGGCAAGCCAATGGTGGTGAAAGAGGGTCGATTCGGGCCCTATGTGACCGACGGCGAGACCAACGCGTCGCTGCGCAAGGGCGACGACGTCGATGAGCTCACCGACGAGCGAGGCGCCGAACTGCTCGCCGAACGCCGAGCGCGCGATCCGGCCCCGGCACGCGGCCGCGCCAAAAAAACGGCGGCGAAAAAGGCCCCGGCGAAGAAGGCCGCAGCCAAGAAGACCGGGGTGAAGAAGGCCGCAGCCAAGAAGACCGGGGTGAAGAAGGCCACGGCCAGGAAAGCGGCCGCCAAGAAAACCGTCTCGTAGAAGCCGCGCGACATGACGGGGCGGGGTCGGTTCATCGTCTTCGAAGGTGGCGACGCCTGTGGCAAGTCCACGCAGGCCGCCCGGCTGGCCGCGCAATTGGGAGCGTTGCTCACACGTCAACCGGGTGGCACCTCGATCGGCGCGACGCTGCGCGGCATCGTGCTCGATCCGGCGAACACCATGCTTGGCGATCGGGCCGAGGCATTGCTGTACGCCGCCGACAAGGCCCAACACGTGCACGAAGTGATCGAACCGGCGCTCGCCGTTGGGCGCGACGTGGTGTGTGATCGCTACGTCGCGTCGTCGGTGGTGTATCAGGGCGCCGGGCGAGGTCTCGACCAGTCGTTTCTCGAACAAGTGCTCGGCTGGGCGACGATGTACGTGGAGCCCGACCTCGTGCTTCTTCTGGAGGTGCGCGATGACGTGATGCACCAACGTTTGGGTGCCGAACGTGATCGTCTCGAAGCGTTGCCGGCACATTTTCACGAACGTGTGCGCGAGGGCTTCCGCGAGTTGGCTGCGCGCGATCCGCATCGTTGGGTCGTCATCGATGCGTCGGGTGCTGTCGACGATGTCGCGAACGCGGTGGACGACGCAGTCTCGGCTCGGTGGCAGTGATGGTCGAGCACGAGGATCCGTTCCGCGAGGTCATCGGGCAGGATGCGGCCGTGGAACTGCTGCGCAGCTCCAGCCGGGCGCCGGTGCACGCGTACCTCTTTCTCGGACCGCGTGGCAGCGGTAAACGTGCGGCGGCTCGCGCATTCGCGGGCGAGGTGCTCGCGGTCGATGCCTCCGATGAGGATGCCGCGCGTCACCGTCGACTGGCGCACGTCGAGCAGCACCCCGATCTGATCGTGATCGCGCCCGAGGGACGCACGCTGCGCCGCGTCGAAGCCGACGCGATCATTCTCGAAGGCTCGCGTTCGCCTATCGAGGGACGCCGCAAGGTGATCGTTCTTGATCGATTTCACACGGCCGAGCCCGAAGCGGCCGGTTCTCTGTTGAAAACCATCGAGGAGCCGCCCGCGACCGCGGTGTTCGTGTTGTTGGCCGAGGATCTGCAACCCGAACACATCACCATTCGTTCGCGTTGTGTCGTTGTCAGCTTCGGAGCGGTACCGACGCGTGCCATCGAAACGATGCTCGAAGAGTCAGGCGTCGATCATGATCGTGCACGGGAGATAGCGCTTGCGGCGAACGGAAATGTCGACCGTGCGCGATTGTTGGCAGTCGACGAGCGGTTCGCCGCACGTCGCCAAGCCTGGTTCGCGGTGCCATCCGAACTCGATGGCCACGGCTCCACCGTTGGCCGTCTGGTCGACGGACTTCGTGCGCTCATCGACGACGCGCAGGTTCCCTTGCTCGAGCGCCAAGCCCGCGAGATGGCCACGCTCGACGAGTGGGAGGAGCAATACGGTGCACGCGGCTCCGGACGTCGTCAACGCGAAGAGACGCATCGGCGCGAGGCGCGTCTTCTGCGCGAGGACGAGCTGCGCATGGGCTTCGCCACGCTTGCCGAGCGCTATCGACAAGTGCTCCTCGATGCGGCAGGCACGGCTCGTGCGATCGTGGCGATGGATCGGATCACGCTGGCGCTCGACGCGCTTGAACGCAATCCGAACGAGACCTTGCTCCTCGAGTGCCTGTTGATCGATTTGCCGCCGCTCGCGTGACCGCGCCGGGTCACCTCGCGCCGCTCTGTGCTGTCCGGTCGCCTCGCCTCGCGCCGCTCGGTTCGGCTCTATGCGTAGCGGGGGCGTTTGCGCAACAGCGCCGCGAACTCGTCGGCGGGGAGCGGCGGCGAGAAGAGAAATCCCTGCCCGCGGTCGCAGCCCAAGGCGCGTAGCCCAAGGCGCTGCGCGTCGGTTTCGACACCTTCGGCGGTGACGGAGATGCCGAGCGCGTGCGCCATGTTGATCACGGCGCGCGCGATCACCGAACCCTCACCGTTGGCCTCGATGCCGCTGACGAACGAGCGGTCGAGCTTCACCTGATCGACGGGATAGCGATGGAGGTAGGAAAGTGACGAGTAGCCGGTGCCGAAGTCGTCGATGGCGATCTGCACGCCCAGCTGTTTCAGCTTGCGCAGAATCGGCGAGGCTTCACCTGCTTCGTCCATCAACACGCTTTCGGTGAGCTCCAGGACGAGACGTTCCGGCGCCCAGTGCCAGCGTTCGAGTACTTGGATCACGCTCTCCATCGCTCGTGGTGCGGCCAGCTGAAGCGCGCTGACGTTGACCGCGATCGACCACGGCGCTTCGTCCCCATGCTCGGCTTCCCAATCGGCGCGTTGACGGATCGCCTCTTCGAGCACCCATGCGCCGATGCGCACGATGAGCTCCATCTCCTCGGTGACGCGAATGAAGTCGGTCGGTTGGATGAGGCCGCGCTCAGGGTGCTTCCAGCGGACAAGCGCTTCGGCGCTGACGATGCGGCCGCTGTCGAAAGCGATCTTCGGCTGCCAGTGCAGAACGAATTGGCCGAGATCGAGTGCTCGGTGCAGGTCACCTTCGAGTTGCAGTCGGCGCGCGGATCGCTCGGGCAGACCGTCGTCGAAAACTTCGACCCGTGCGCGGCCGCGAGCCTTGGCCTGATACATCGCACTGTCGGCATTGCGCAGTAGGACATCGGCACTGTCGTGGCCACCGACCGACACCGCGATGCCGACGCTCACGGAAAGAAACACTGTCTGGTCGCCGATGCGCAATGGGTGTTGGAGATCTTCGAGCAGGCGCTCGGCGACCATGACTGCGTCCGCCGCGCCCGTCACGTTCTCGAGCAGCACAACGAACTCGTCGCCACCGAATCGCCCGACCGTGTCGTCGGGTCGCAACATCGCGGCGAGCCGTTCGGCGAACCCGACGAGCACGTGGTCGCCCGCGGAGTGCCCGAGGCTGTCGTTCACGATCTTGAAGTTGTCGACGTCGAGAAACATCACTGCCAGCGCCGTGTTGTGGGTGCGTGCGTGGCGAATGGCGTCGTCGAGACGAGTCTGGAGGCGAGCGCGATTCGGCAGGCCGGTGAGCCGATCGTGATGGGCGAGGTGGAACAGCTGCTGTTGGGCGCGATGGCGCTGCAACGCAATCGCGGCCAGGCGCGCGGCGGCGAGCGCGACGG
>JAYUFA010000480.1:0-3654 GCA_043738925.1 Actinomycetota bacterium | reverse complement strand
CGAACGCGTCAACCAGAGCAGCCCACACCGCAACCGCGGCCGGCGCCTCGTGCCCCGCAAGCGCGACGGCGAGCACCTCGCGCTCCGATGGCAGGCGGTCGGTCGCGTCGAGCGGGTGCGCGTACACATGGCCGACCTCGAAGATGCGTAAGCCGGTGTTGCGATGCGATGCGTTGTACGCCAGCGTCTTCAACAACCCGACTCGCAGCGACGTGCGCAGTACGGACTCCTCGGCGACCAATGGGTTCGTCAACTCGATCGCTCGGCCCTCGCATCGAGCGCGATCAAGATCGCCCGGCGCAAGGAAAGGCAAGGGCAGCACCTCGTCGATGCCGAGACCGGTCAACGTGCGGCGCACCGCGCGGCGATCAAGCTGGCGGAGCGACAGCGCTCCGGTGATCGGCGAACGGGGAACCGTCTTGCCAATCGTCGCGAAACCGACATGACGAGCGATCTCCTCGATGACCTCGATCTCGGTCGAAGTATCGAGGCGATACGACGGCACGGTGACGTCCTGATCGCCAGCGACGGCGACCACGCCAAAGCCAATGGGCATGAGCGCCTTGGCAATGGCCGGCTGGTCGAGCGCAGTACCGAGGATTGCATTGACACGCGCTGTTCGCACGCGCACCGGTGGACGCGGCGGCGTGTTGCCTCGCACATCGACAACGCCCGAAGCAAGCTGCGCGCCCGTTTGCGCGAGCAGTTCGGCGAAGCGGAGCGCCGCGACCTCGGCTATCTCGGGATCGCAGCCGCGTTCGAAGCGCGTCGACGCCTCACTGCGCAGACCAAGACGCTTCGCAGTCGCGGCAATCGTCAGCGGGTCCCACCACGCGATTTCGAGCAACACCGTTCGCGTCGACGCGTCGATCTCGGTGCTGAGGCCACCCATCACCCCGGCAAGGCTGACCGGCGAGTCGGCGATATCGCAGATGACGCCGTCGGTACTCAACAACCGCCGCTCGTTGCCGTCGAGGGTTACGAGTGTCTCGCCCTCACGGGCCCGCCGAACGCGGAGCGTGGCGCCATCGACTTTGGCGAGGTCAAACGTGTGATTGGGCTGACCGAGTTCGAACATCACGTAGTTCGACACGTCGACGACGTTGTTGATCGGCCGCTGCCCCACCGAGCGAAGTCGATGCTGCATCCAGTCAGGCGACGGGCCGATGTGTACGTTGTCGATGACGCGAACCAGGAACCGCCCGCACAGGTCTCGATCGACGACCTCGACCCGGACACGGCCACTGGCGTCTGCACCGGTCGCTGTCACGGTGGGCGCGGGAATCGCAAAGGGCACCCCGAGCCGCGCCGCCAAGTCGCGCGCGACGCCGGCCACGGACATCGCGTCAGGCCGGTTGCCGGTGACATCAAGATCGAAGAGCACGTCGCGCTCGATACCGAGCGCTTCGCGCAGCGCCGTCCCCGGAACAAGGCTTGCATCGAGGATCATGATGCCGTCGTGCTCATCCGACAGCTCGATCTCGCGCGATGAGCACAACATGCCGTTCGACCACTCGCCGCGAAGCTTGCGCCGCGCGATCTCGAGGCCGTTCGGCATCACCGTGCCAAGCGTGGCCAGTGGCACGAGATCGCCAGCCGCCATATTGAACGCGCCACAACAGATCTGCAGCGAGTGGCCATCGCCCGCATCGACGTCGACCAGCTGGATCTTGTCGGCCTGGGGATGCACACGAAGATCGAGAACCCGTGCGACCACGATGCCGTCGAGACCCCCACCGAGGACGCGCAACTCCTCGACCGCCAGCCCGAGATCGGAGAGCTGCTCAGCGAGATACTCGGGGTCGCCTTCGATCGGCGCGAACTCACGCAACCAGGACAGGAGAACCTTCATCGTGATCTCGTGTCCTTTCAGAACTGCCGCAGGAAGCGAACGTCGTTGATGTACATCTCGCGCAGGTCGTCGACGCCGTGGCGCATCAACGCGAGTCGATCGATACCGAATCCGAACGCGAACCCGCTGAACTCCTCGGGGTCGATGCCGACCGCTCGCAGCACGTTCGGATGCACCATCCCGCAACCGCCGAGCTCAAGCCACGAACCGTCGGGTCGGCGAATATCGAACTCGGCTGACGGCTCGGTGAACGGGAAGTAACTCGGGCGCAAGCGTGAAATGAAACCGGCGCCGAAGTAAGCGGACGTGAACGCCTCGAGCGTGCCCGCAAGGTCGGCGAACGTTATTCCGTGGTCGACGACCAATCCTTCAATCTGGTGGAACACGGGCATGTGCGTGGCGTCGGCCGTGTCTTGGCGAAAGACCCGGCCGGGCATGATGGAATAGATCGGCGGCGGCTGCGTCTGCATCACCCGGATCTGCACGGGCGACGTGTGCGTGCGCAGCAGCGTGGATTCCGCTTCGCCATAGTTCACATAAAATGTGTCCTGCATGGCTCGAGCTGGGTGGCCGGGTGCGAAATTGAGCGCGCCGAAATTGTGCCAGTCATCTTCGATCTCGGGCCCTTCAGCCACGGTGAAACCCATACCGACGAACAGGTCCTCGAGGCGATCGCGCGCTTGCGTGACCAGGTGCAGGTGGCCCACGCGGCCACCGACAAACGTCTCAGTAAGGTCAAGGCGCTCGGCCGCCAACCGCGTGGCGCGCTCTCGTTCTTCGAGTTCGTCGCGGCGGGCCGCGAAGAGGCTCTCGATGCGATCGCGGAGATCGTTCAGCCGTTGGCCTTGGGTACGACGAGCCTCGGCATCAAGCGCGCCAAGTGCCTTCTTGGCGTCGGCAAGCTCGGATCTCTTTCCGAGGAACACCGTCGACACCCGTTGCATCTCGTCGAGCGAATCAGCGGCGTTGACAGCATCGGTCGCGCGGGCCAACAGGTCAGCCATCTCCGGGGTCATGGAGTGCCAGGGTATGCGCCGCGCCGGGCGAGCACCTCGGCTTTCAACGACGATCTCGCATCACGACCGGCGCTGGCGCGCGAGCTCGAACGCCAACACCGCTCCGGCCATGGCAACGTTGAGGGATTCGACCTGGCCCAGCATGGGGATCGTGACCCTCGTCGAGGCGCGAGCCGCAACGTCGGCCGACAGGCCGTGCGCCTCACTGCCGAGCACGATGGCGGTGGGCTCGGTCAAATCGATCTCTGTATAGCAGTGCTCGGCGTCGATGGCCGCGGCGATGGTGCGCATCTGCCGCGCCGCCAGACGGTCGAAGAGCCCAGCGGCATCGCCCGCCGAGGCGACGGCAACACGAAACAGCGAGCCTGCCGAGGCGCGCACGACCTTGGGGTTCCACCACTCGACTCTGTCTCCGCATGCGAGAACACCGTCGATACCGGCGGCCTCGGCAACGCGCACGAGCGTGCCGACGTTGCCCGGGTCGGCCAGATCGACGAGAACCAGCAAACTGTGTGCGGTATTGACGAGGAGTTCGGCGTCGGTGGTTGGGGGCGTCGCTATCGCGACAGCGGGTTGGGGCGACGGAGTCGAGGCAGCCCGATCGAACGCCTCGCGCGCGACGAGAACGACCGGAATAGCGAGAGCATCGAGCCGCGCGATCAACGAAAGCACCGAGTGATCGTGGACTGCGTCATCGGGGACGAAGACCTCGTCTATTGCGAGGCCGGCGTCGAGTGCCTCACGCACGAGTCGAGGACCATCGATCACAAACCGCCCGGCTTGGGC
>JAYUFA010000479.1:0-9689 GCA_043738925.1 Actinomycetota bacterium | reverse complement strand
CCGCTGCGGCCGTAGGTCACGACACGCCATCGTCTCCTTCGACGAATCGGGGAAGCGCTCACCGCCAGCGCACTTCACCGTGCACGCCTACGCTCGGCTCGCAGGCCCCTTCGCCCACCCACTACTGCGGCGGGGGCCTCGGGGGAACCGATGGCCACGTCCGAACCGCTGCTCGTACACGTCTCCTACCCCGACATCGCGAACCTGGTCGACGTCTCGCGGGTCGCGGCAATCGATCCGCGCATCGAGATGGTCGTCACGAGCTACATGGAGAACACCGAGCTGCGCACCGCCAAACGCCTGCGCCCCGACTCCCCCGATCTCGCGGCCATGGCCCCACCGCTCGACGACACCTACCGCGACGCGATGACACGCGCCGAGGTGCTCTTCTGTCTCGACGCGCCGCTCGACCTGCCCGCACTCGCTCCGCACCTGCGCTGGGTGCAAGCAGTCGGGTCGGGCGTCGGCCAGTTCGCGGCGAGCGGCCTCGCCCGGGGCGCCATCACGCTCACCAACGCCGCCGGGGTGGGCGCGCCGTCGATCGCCGAGTTCACCGTCGGCATGATCATCGCCGGGTGGAAGGACTTCCCCGTGCTGAGCCGCCTGCAGCGCGAACGTACGTGGCAGTCGCACTATGGGGGCCTGATCATGGGCTCCACCGTCGGCATCGTCGGGCTCGGCGCGATTGGTGCCGCGGTCGCGCAGCGCATCAAGCCATTCGGTGTGGAGGTTCTGGCGAATCGTCGCAGCTTCGAGCCGGGCATGACCGCGCCGAACGTCGACTAGCGGTTCGGCCCGGCGTCGCTGCTCGAGATGCTCGCCCGCTGCGACACCGTGGTGCTCGCGGCGGCCGGTACGGCCGAGACCGAGAACCTGTTCGGCGAGACCGAATTCGCGGCGATGAAAACGGGGTCGGTTTTCGTGAACGTCGCCCGCGGCACCATGGTCGACGAGGACGCTCTCATGCAGGCCCTCGCGTCGGGGCACCTGCGCGCCGCGGGAATCGACGTGGCGCGCGCCGAGCCGTTGCCCAGCACGAGTCCGCTGTGGGACATACCGAACCTGATGATCTCGCCGCATTCGTCGGCGTCGCAGGACCGCTACTTCGACATGGTGTTCGACCTCTTCGTCGACAACCTGGGTCGGTACGTGACGGGCGCGCCGCTACGCAACGTGATCGATCAGACCAAGGGGTACTGACGTGGACTATCGGGTGGTCGACGCCGACAGTCACGTCAACGAACCCGCCGACGTCTGGCAGCCACGCGTGCCGGCCGCGCTGCGCGACCTCGCCCCGCGGATGATCGAGCTCGAGGGTGGCAAGGTCGGTTGGTCGTTCGAGGACGGCAAGCGAACCCACCGCGTGAACACGTCATGCGCGGGTGTAGACGAGACCGCGTACACGAGCGACGGCGTGCGCTGGGAGGACGTGCGACCCGGTTCGTATGATCCGAAAGCGCGCCTCGTCGACATGGACATCGACATGATCCAAGCCCAAGTGCTGTACCCGAGCCTCGCGCCTCAACCGCAGTTCTTCGGCGCCGATCGCGAGCTGCAGAACGCGTGCGTGCGCGCCTACAACGACTGGATCCACGAGTTCGCCGCGTACGCGCCTGAGCGACTCGTCGCGATGCCCATGGCACCCGCGACCGGAGTCGACGACATGCTCACGGAGTGGCGGCGTATTGCGGCACGCGGCGATCGCGGATTTGTGATCAGCGGTTATCCGAGCGGCGACGCGGTACCCACCGAGGCCGACGACCGCTTCTGGGCCGAGGTCGCGGATTGGGACTACGCGGTGCACATCCACTTCGGCTTCACGAGCGGTGTCGCGCTGAGCGCGCCGTCGGGTGTGGGCTACCTGGCGTCGGCGGCGCTGATCGACATGGGAATCGGCATGTACCGCCCGCTGGCCGACCTCGTCTACAGCGGCGTCTTCGAGCGGTTCCCCACGTTGAACTTGGTGCTCGTCGAAGCCGGCGTCGGCTGGATCCCGTACTTCTGCCACCACCTCGACGACAACTTCCTCCGTCGCCGTTTTCGGGCCGGCGTCCAGCTGTCGCGAATGCCGAGCGAATACGTGCACGACCACGTGTGGGCCACGTTCATCGAAGACCCGCCGGGCATTCGCCACCGCCACGAAATCGGTATCGACAAGATCATGTGGTCGACCGACTACCCGCACACCAACTCGAATTGGCCGAGCTCGCAACGCGTCGCGTCGTACGCGTTCCGCGACGTCCCCGAAGCCGAACGCCGCCAGATCATGTGCGACAACGCGCTACGCCAATACGGCCTAGCCTGAGCAACCCGGCAGCCCAACCCTGCCGCCGGCGCGATCTCGACGTACGGCCGCGACGTGCGGCCAACGCCATCACCGTGCTCCGACGGACCCTCGACCGAGCCGCTGGGACGCGAGCAGATATGCGTAGCCCTCGCTGCGCGCTTCGACCGCAACCACTTCAACGACCTCGATCACAGGCGCATGTCGCTGGTTCGCCGGCGGCACGTCGCGGTACACGATGCGATGCGTCGCGAGGCCGGCGGAAACGCCAAAGTAGATCTTGCGACAATCACTCAGGTCGCCGTAACTCGGCAAGAGACTGAGCGGTTGCCCGGTGACCTGACCGGATTCGAGCAGCGACAACAGCGCACCGGCGCGGCGTTCGAGCCGCTCATCGTCCTCGCCGAGGCGACCGAGATCGGCCGCCGACGCGCGCAAAAGGACCACCTTGCGTTTCGGCGCGGGCAAGCGAGGGCTCATGCGTGGACGCTAGGCAAGCCCGAGCTCTCGACGCATCGCTGCCACGTCAGGCTCCAGGTCGATTGCGGTGCGGCCCCGAGCCCGGTCGTACTCGACGAGCGACACTCGCGAACCGTCATCGGCCGCCAGTCGGGCGCGGACCCGTTCGGCCACGATCAGGTCTTCGAGGTACGGGCCAAGGGCCTCGAGCAGCGCGGCGGGCACGATCGCGGCGTCGGGCCGACGGTGGGGCCCGAAGTAGACAATCTCGCTGTCAATGCCCTGCTCGCGGAACCGACGAGCCAACTCGGGCGCTGACTCGCGCGCCTCGGTGGTGGTGAGCACCTTCGTCGGTCGAAAGTCGAGTGCCATGCGGTCAGGGTACACGCTGACGCTCGAGAGAAGAACTCCTTTCTGTACGTCTTTTCGTACCGAAAGGCGTTCTGGCGGCACCCCAGACTCAAGTCTCGAGGAGGAACTGAAGCGACCTCGCTATGGCGAACAGCGCATCTACCGGTGCGGTGCCGAGCTGAGCGATCAGTCGTTCTTCCGAGACGGACTTGATGTCTTCGCACTTGGCGTAGGACACCTCATCGAGCCCCGAGGCTGCAGGGTCGAGTTCCACGTGCGATGGCAGACCACGTCGCGAAGTCGTACACGGCACGACGATCACGACGCCGGCACGACTCTGATTGAGCCCGTCAGCGGAAACGACCACGGCGGGTCGCCGACCTGCCTGTTCCCGACCGACCGGGTGGCCGAAATCGACGAGCCAGATGTCGCCGCGCCGAGGCGCGCTCATGACGAGCGGTCACCTACGGCGCCACTCTCCACGTGGCGCTCCGCCTGGACCTCTGCCCATGCGGTGGGCTCGTCGCGCAGCTGGTCGTACCGCTCGTTGAGCTGCTCGAAGAAAAGCTTGCGCTCGAGTGCATCCGCGGCCTCGTCCAGCAGCTGGGTCATGGGGCGACCCGTCATCTCCGCGAGCCGCGCAAATCGATCGCGAGTCAGGGACGTAACCCGAATGGTCGTGCTCATGACGGTGGAGTCTACAGCTAAGTAGACTGAATAGTTAACTCCCCAACCCCGCGCCGACTGCGATGGTGATCGGCGGGCACGATGTTCGTCTTGCGTTCGCGACACAGCAACCAGGTATAATCCTTACTGTTGGTGTTGTGTAAGGAGTCTGGATGGACGTAGCGGCGCGAATCACGTCGAAGGGCCAAGTGACCGTCCCGAAGGCAGTGCGCGATGCGCTCGGGATCGCCGAAGGCGACGAAGTCATATTCCGGGTGGAAGGCAACCATGCGGTGCTGGCCCGAACGGCAGACTTCCTCAGCCTCGCGGGCACGATCGCGGTGCCGGCCGCTCGACGCAACGCCGCGTGGGATGACGTCATCCGCAAGACCCGCGCGGCGCGCGCGGTGCCGAAGCGGTGAGCGCGTTCGTCGACACGAACGTCATCGTCCGTCACCTCACCGGCGACCCGGCCTCGTTGGCCGAGCGGGCCACGCGGTATCTGGCGTCGGCCGAGGTCTTGTACGTCGCGGACCTGATCGTCGCGGAGACCGTGTACGTCCTCGAATCGTTCTACAAGGCGCCCCGCGCCCAGGTGGCCGACTCGATGCGTTCGCTCGTAGCGATGCCCTCCGTCGTCACCGTCGATCCCTCACTGCTGCTGCGAGCACTCGAGGTCTACGAGTCGGATCGGCTCGACTTTGCTGAGGCGTACCTCGTTGCGTGCGCCGAGAGCACCGGCGTCAACCGCGTTGCATCGTTCGACAAAGCGATCGACCGCATCGGTACGGTCGAACGCGTCGAACCCGCCGACGCCTGACCCAGTCAGCAACGGCGCGCGGTCGTGCACGGCCGCTGCTATCCCCGCGGGCTCGTTCATGCCGCGCCACCCAGTAGGCGGTCGATCGGTCGCCCGTAGACGGTGACCCCCTCCTCAGCGATTGCCTTCACGAATGATGACCGTGCACGGCGAGGCTCGAGCAACTCACTCGCGGTGTACTCAACGAGTTCGCAGTGGTTGCCAGTCCAGCGCGTGATCGAGTCGGCCAACGCGGCGCTACGGCCGAGCCAGCCCGCGTCATCGGGCCGTACACGATCGGGGCGAACGAGCAGCACATCGACATCGCTCGCCACGGTCGCGTCGCCGCGCCCGACCGAGCCGAACACCGCCACACTGACGGGGCGTGGAGTTGGCCATTTCACGATTTCGGCTCGCACGCGTTCGAAAAACGCGATTCGCATGCCACCCATCGCCTCGATCGCCGGGAACGCCAGATGATCACGATTGAGGACGACCATGCGAGCCCGACCGGCAGCCTGCGATAGAACCAGTCCCTGCTCCTCGAGCGCGAGCAGCACCTGTCGCACACCTTCGTGACTCGCTCCAACATCAGCGGCGAGCTCACGGCCCGTGACCGGTCGACGCAGACGAGTCAGCGCCATCAAGACGTCACCGTGCAGCGACGGCGAGATGGAGCCTTGTGGGTGCTGCCAGTCCATATGTCAATGATATCGGTCATTTGACTGGAATAATGGACAGCCGGGGCCGCAGCCTTTCGCGCCATGAGACGGGCTGGATCGCGCAGTCTCGAGGGACGACCAGCATGGCGCACCTGTGATCACCGGAGCTGGCCAACCATCGGCTTTCGGGCTTGCAGGGCAGGCCTGCGGGTGAAGCCAAGCGGTGGTGTATCGTTGGTGTATGTCACGCACCAATATCGACATCGACGATGACGCCTGTCAGGCCGTCATGCGTCGTTACCACCTCGACTCGAAGCGTGACGCCGTCAACTTCGCCTTGCGGCGTCTGGCCGCCGAGCCGCTCGATGTGGACGATGCACGTTCGCTGCGCGGGTCCGGTTGGAATGGGAACCTCGACGACCTGCGCTCGGGGCGGACTGGGTGATTGTTGTCGACACATCGGCATGGATCGAGTTTCTTCGCGACACCGGGTCGGCGACCTGCATCGCCGTCGATGAGCTCCTCGACGGCGACCTCGCGGTGTGCGATGTCATCGCGATGGAGCTGCTCGCGGGGGCCCGCGACGAGCAACATCTGACCAGTCTTCGACGCTTACTCGCCCGGGCAACCCGAATTCCCATGACACCGGCCGACTACGACGATGCGGCCGCTCTCTACCGAACGTGCCGTCGCCGCGACGAGACTGTCCGCAAGCTCGTCGACTGCCTCATCGCGGCAGTCGCGATCCGCGCTCAGGCATCGATTCTCCACCTCGACGCGGACTTCAATGTGCTCGCTCGCCACACGCAACTCACGGCACACCCGGCATCGCTCCCCTAGCCGATCGGCAGTTGCCGCGGCGCGTCAGACCGGCCGCCTCCGCACGGGCACTGGGCACGCTTCCGCGCTGCGCAACCGCGCCCGCAACGCGACGACGAGCAGGATGATCGACATCGCGGCGAGGTACGGCTGAAGCGGCTCGAACCATTGCCGCGCCCCCACCGTGCCGAGTGCGAGCACCACGACCTTGTTGCACACCGGGCATCCGACCGCGAAATACGACAGCACGCCGCCGATGGTGCCCCGCCGCGCCGGCGTATCGAGCTCGTCGACGGCCACCACCTCACCCGACTCGCGCACGTAGGTGGCGAAGAGCAACCCGCCCAACACTGCGGTCGCGACAAGCACCGGATACGCCCACGCGGCCACCGCGACCGTGCGCCCGAACACCCGGTTCGGAATCACGTCGGTCGGCACACCGATCACCAACGCGGTGACAAGCGCGCCGACGCCAGCCGCCATCCATCGCCGCGGCGACCATCGCATGATCGATTCGAGCATGCGCCCAGTCTCGCGTACCGACAGGCTGCGCATCTCGCGCCCGCCTACCCCAACCCACCCCGCGCTTACGTGGGCGCGACCTCCCTCAAGTCCAACGTGTCGAGCAAGCTCATGTTCAGCGCCGATCGGACCATTCGCCGCGCAGTTCGGTGACGTGCGTGGCCGCGTCTCCGTAGATCCCGCCGGTACTGCCCGCCAGATGTGCGACGAGTGAATCGTCGATCCGCATCACTTCAACCGAGTCGCGGGAGTTTGGCCGGGTTGCCGATGCCGTGAACGTGCGCGACCAATCCGTCGCGCACCTCCAGCGAGATCGCCGCGACGGTTCGTTCGGCCAGCACGACCAGCACACCCGGCTCGCCGTTGATGCCCTCGACCACGAACGACGCTGGAGCGCCCGCGAATGCGCCGTGCAGAAACGCTGCGACCGCGGCCGCGCCGATAGCCGGTTCGAGTGGAGCACCCGGGATGAACCCGCCCGAGTCGAATTCACCGGTTACGTCGGCCGCCAACACGTCGAGCAGCGCTCCGATCTCGCCCGCCGCGCATGCGCGAGCGAACTGCTCGACGACACGCCGTTGCTCGACTGCATCAGGCACGAACCGCACCGGACCGTCGATCTCGATACGAGCGCGTGCTCGTACGGCGAGTTGGCGACACGCGGCCGGAGTGCGGCCCACCATGCGTGCGATCTCGTCGAACGCGACGCCGAACACATCGCCCAGCACGAACACCGTGCGTTCCGCGGGCGACAGTTGCTCGAGCACCACGAGTAGCGCCATGCGTACCGAGTCGTCGAGCGTGACGCGATCCGCAGGGTCGACATCGCCCGGGCCGGTACCGATGATGGGCTCGGGTAGCCACGGGCCGATGTAGGCGCGGCGCGCCACCTCGGCCGATCGCAAGCGGTCGAGACACAGGCGGGTGGTGACCGTGACGAGCCACCCGCGCGTGTCATCGATGCCGTCGACGCCGTGTTTGATGAGCCGCACGTACGCGTCGCCCACGACGTCCTCGGCATCGCTCAACGTGCCCAGCATCCGGTACGCCACATCGAGCACGCGGCCGCGGTGCAAGCGCCACGCGACATCAACCGAATCGTCCATGCCAACAGGACGATTCACGGGTTCATCGTGTGACATCGCAGCAACGATGTCACACGCGAACACGGTCGATCGTCCTTCACGCACACCTCGACCAAGGACTCGCCGATGACCACGACCGCAGTGCGCCTCGACCCACATCGGCCCGAGTGGCTCACCACCGAAGCGTGGCCCTTCACGCTGTCACGCCTCGACGTGAACGGCGCGGACGTTTCCTACACCGATATCGGTGCGGGTCCCACGTTGGTGTTCGTGAACGTGGGTATGTGGTCGATCGTGTGGCGCGACGTCATCGCGACGCTGTGCGACCGCTACCGCTGCATCGCACTCGACGCTCCCGGATGCGGCCTCAGCGCACGGCCACCATCAGGGGTTGATCTGGTGGTCGCGGCCGACGCGATCGACGTGCTTGTGCAAACGCTCGACCTCGTCGACATCACGCTCGTCGCGCACGACCTCGGTGCGCCGGCCACGCTGCAGGCCGCGGCGCGTTGGCCCGAGCGCGTTGCGGCGCTCGTGGTCATCAACGGCTTCGGCTGGCGACCATCGGGCGCGATGTTTCGCGGGATGCTCGCCATGATGGGCAACCCGGCGACGCGCGAGATCGACGCTCTAACCGGGTGGCTTCCGCGCGCCAGCGCGACACGTTTCGGCGTTGGTCGACACTGGAACCGCCGCACGCGCGCCGCGTACAAGCGCGGCCTGCGACGTCCGCAACGCCGCAGCTTTCACCGCTACATGGCCGCGGCGCGCAAGCACGACTACACGGTGATCGACGCGTGTGTGAAGACGCTTGCCGATCGCCCGCTATTGACGATCTTCGGGCAACGAAACGATCCCCTGCGCTTCCAGCCCAAATGGAAGGAACGGTTCCCCGACGCGTCGCAAGCCACCGTCGCCAAGGGCTACCACTTCCCCATGTGCGACAACCCCGAGCTCGTCGCGAGCACCATCGCGGGATGGCACGCCGCCCATGTTGGTCGCGACGCCGGGTTCCGTCAGCCGTAGCGGTAGCGCGCCGACAGTGCGCATCTTTCGGTCACTGTCACACCCCTTCCGCATACTTTCTCCATGTGCATCATCTGTCACGCGAAATCGCTCGATCACGCAGTCGAGCTCATCGAAGAAGCCGTCGAGACGATCGGGTGGACCGCCGTCGCCGTGCCACCCGCCAACGGCAGGCCGGCATGGTGCTACACGATTGGCCTGGAGGAGTCCTACGGCCACGCCGAGTTGGTCGTCGTCACGTGCGACCCGAACGCCGGGCTCGAGGTGCTGCGATCGGTCGCGTACCTCGTGGAGGATGGCGACGCGTTCCTCCCTGGCGACCACGTGCCAACCACCAACGGCGCGGCCGAAATCGTCGAGGTCCACCCCGCGCAGCGGTCCACGCCGCTGCTCGCCATGCGCGACCGCTACCGCGCGGCGATCGATGGGGCGCTCCCGGCCCGGCCGCCGCTGCAGATCGTTGCGGCCGGGCTCGATTGCCCAGCGCATCCCATCGAGCGGTGGCGCCTCGACCGACCGCTCCCGCAGCTCGCCGGCACCATGCGCCCACCACGTCATGTGCGCCGGGCGCGGTCACACGGCGGGCGGCGAGCCTCGTGACCCGAACGGAGATGCCCGCTGGCACATCCAGCGCTTCGTCGCAACGCCGGTTTCCGTCAGCCGTAGTGGTAGCGCGCCTGGAGGATAACGATGTCGTCGCCATCGACCAGGTACACGAGCCGGTGCTCCTCGTCGATGCGCCGCGACCACGCGCCCGCCAGCGCGTGGCGCAGCTGCTCCGGCTTGCCGATTCCGGCGAAGGGATCACGAGCGATGTCATCGAGCAGACGGTTGATGCGCTTGAGGGTCGCGCTGTCGGACGATTGCCAGAAGACGTAGTCCTGCCACGCGTTGGGCGTGAACACGAACCTCATCGGTCGAGCTCGCGCTCCTTCGCCTGGCCGGAGCGGGATTGGTCCAAGCTCTCGACGAGGCGTCGGACGTTCGCGGGTGAGCGCAGGAGGTACGCCGTCTCC
>JAYUFA010000478.1:0-3678 GCA_043738925.1 Actinomycetota bacterium | reverse complement strand
ACCACGTTGATCCAGGTCGGTGCCCCGACGCCGTGGCCACCGTACGCGCGCGTCGCGCTCATGGACTGGCCTCGCAACGAACGCTCGCCGCTCGCGGGTATCAAGACGATCTCGTATGCCGAAGGCGTGTTCGCGCTCGCGCTCGCGCGCGAACGCGGCGCCGACGAGGCCGTCTTCGCCAACACTCAGGGCAATCTCTGTGAAGGCGCCGGAAGCAACGTGTTCGTCGCCATCGAGGGCGTGCTCTCTACGCCACCGCTCAGCGCCGGGTGCCTCGCCGGCGTGACGCGCGAGTTGGTATGTGAGGCCACCGACGTTGTTGAAGTCGACCTTGCCTTCGACGTGCTCGCACGCTGCGATGAACTTTTCCTCACGTCTTCGACCCGCGACGTGCACCCCGTGTCCCATGTCGACGGACGCGCGCTCCCCCAGTGCCCTGGACCTCTCACACGGCGCGCCGCTACTGCTTTTGCGGCCCTTGCAGATTCGTTGGACGTCTGAGCACCGCGGCGGTGATCGAGCGTCCGATGTTCAGGCGTGCGTGGCGTGCACCACGTCACCAACGGCAAAACGCTGCGCGACACCGCCGACCTCGACCACGAGGAGACCATCGTCGTCGACGGCCGTCGCGATGCCGTCGAGGATCACTCCGGTCGGCAACGTGATGTGGACCGCTCGTCCAATGGTCGAGCACCGCGTTCGGTAGTCGGCGAGCAGCTCGGGCGCCTCATCGTCGTAACAAGCGAGGATGTCGTCGAGCAGTGCACCGGGCGTGACGCGCACGCCGCACGCGGCAAGCGATGTGGCCCCCGCGAGCTCGCCCGCACTGGGCCACGCCACGTTGCAGCCGACGCCCGCGACGACTGCGCCGACCCCGTCGGTCTCGGCCAGGACGCCGGCGAGCTTGTCGTCGCCGACCAACACGTCGTTCGGCCATTTGATGGCAGCATCGACGCCGAGCGCCCGGCAGGCATCGACGACAGCCACCGCGAGCGCCATCGTGAGCCGAAACCATTGCCCGGGCGCCGTGCCGGGTCGCAGCAAGATCGACGCCAACAGGTTGGTTCCGGGGGGCGCCTCCCATCGGCGGTCGAGACGGCCGCGCCCGGCTGTCTGGTGATCGGCGATCAGCACCAACCCCGCGGGCTCACCCGCGCGGGCACGATCGAGAAGTTCGGCGTTGGTCGATCCCGTCACAGAAACGTGCAGGATTCTGAACGGACGGTTCGCACTTTGGGTCGCCACTCGACTAACCATATGGGGTGTTTTCCAAGGTCCTGATCGCCAACCGTGGCGAGATCGCGGTGCGGGTTATCCGTGCGTGCCGCGAGCTCGGCATCAAAACTGTCGCCGTCTACTCCGAGCTTGATCGGGAGGCGCTGCACGTACGCCTCGCCGACGAAGCGTTCGCCCTTGGTGGGCAAACAGCTGCGGAGAGTTACCTCAACACCGCTGCCATCATCGATGCCATCGAGCGCAGCGGGGCCGAGGCGGTGCATCCCGGCTACGGCTTCTTCTCCGAGAACGCCGAGTTCGCCCAGGCCATCACCGACAAGGGCGTCGTCTTCATCGGGCCGCCCCCGTCGGCCATCGAGATCATGGGCGACAAGATCTCGGCCCGAAAGGCCGCCGAGGCCGAAGGGGTGTTCGGTGTCCCCGGCACGACCGAGTTCATCACGTCGCGTGACCAGGTCCTGACGTTTGCCGCAGAGCACGGCTATCCCATCGCGATCAAAGCTGCCTACGGCGGAGGCGGGCGCGGGATGAAGGTCGTGCCCGACGAGGCATCGGTCGATGATTGCATCGAGTCCGCGCAACGTGAGGCCAAGTCGTACTTCGGTCGCGACGAGATCTACATGGAGCGCTATCTCACCAAGCCCCGCCACGTCGAAGTACAACTGCTCGCCGATACGCACGGCAACTGCGTCTACCTCGGCACCCGCGACTGCTCCGCGCAGCGTCGCCATCAGAAGCTTGTCGAAGAAGCACCGGCTGCGCACATCGACCCGGCGATTCTTCGCGCCATGGGCGAAGCTGCGGTCAAGGTCGCCAAAGGTTGCGGGTACGTCAACGCGGGCACGGCAGAGTTCTTGTACGAGGACGGTGGCTTTCACTTCCTCGAGATGAACACGCGCCTGCAGGTCGAGCATCCGGCCACCGAGCTCGTCACGTTCGTCGATCTGGTCGAGATGCAGCTGCGCGTTGCCTCAGGCGAGGTGCTGCCATTCACGCAGGACGACGTCGTGATCCACGGTCACGCCATCGAAATCCGCATCAACGCCGAAGACCCCGCGGGCGGCAAATTCCTGCCCTCTCCCGGCAAGATCACCAAGCTGCGCGCCGCGGCTGGCATCGGTGTGCGGTGGGACGGTGGTTACGAGGCCGGCGACGAGATCAGCCAGTACTACGACAACCTCATCGGCAAGCTCATCGTTTGGGGCAAGGACCGCCCGACGGCGATTGCGCGTGCGATTCGTGCGCTCGAAGAGACCGTCGTCGAGGGCGTAGCCACCACGATCCCGGCCGACCTCGCGATCCTGCGGCACCCCGACTTCGCGGCGTTCGAGCACTCCACCAAGTGGGTCGAGGATGTGCTCGACCTGAGCGGCGTGTCCGGCGCGGCCGGTGCATCGCCAGCTTCTGCCACGGAGAGCGATGCTGCGCCCAAGGTGCGACGCGACACGGTGGTCGAGGTCAACGGCAAGCGGTTCTCCGTCAGCATGTGGGTCCCTGAGTCGGCAGGCGTCATGGTGGCCGGGTCGGCTGGCGGCGCGGCCCCGCGGGCCAAGCGATCGGGTGGTTCGGCGGGCGGCGGTGCCGGGTCGGGTTCGGTCGAAGCCCCGATGCAAGGCACCATCATCAAGGTGCTGGTCGCGGTCGGCGACGCAGTCGAAGCCGGCCAGGCGGTCTGCGTACTCGAGGCGATGAAGATGGAGAACAACATCGCCGCCGACAAGACTGGCACGGTCAAAGAAGTCCGCGTTGCCCCCGGCGACACCGTCGGCTCGGGCGACGTCGTCGTCGTCATCGAGTAGCAGCAACCGCGCCACACCTCAGCCCGTTTGCACGACCCGTGTGCCGGCGAGTTTGTCGAGAACGCTGCGGCCGCCGCGGTCGAGCAACGCCGTGCCGTACACCACGGCGAGAACCGGTATGGCGACGTAACGCACGAACGGCGAGAGTGCGAGGAACAACGCCAACGGGACAAGCCACCGGATGAACGCTTGACGCCATGTGGGCATACCGTCGACGGCGTTCACGACACGGATGCTGGTCAGGATTTTGCCCGGTGTCTGCCCGCGCAGGTGCACTGGCACCACCTCGAAGCTGACGACGGCAACCAGGACCAACGCGGCCCACCACCACGGCGGGTTGTTGGCATTGGTCCCAGTGAAACCAGCGAACGCGCCCGCTAAGAGGAGGAACAGCAATGCGAAATCGACGCAGCGCGCGATGGCGCGTTGGGTGAACGACGCGGCAGGCACGGTGTCACTCCGCCGCTTCGGCGAGCGCTTCCGCGAGCGACGGATGCACGAACAGTGACTCGTCAAGATCGGTCACGGTGAGCCCGGCGGTGACCGCGAGCGCGATCACCGAGATGAGCTCGGCTGCGTGGCGCCCGACGATCGAACCGCCGAGAACGACACCGGTCATCGGGTCGCTGACCAGCTTGACGAA
>JAYUFA010000477.1:0-3682 GCA_043738925.1 Actinomycetota bacterium | reverse complement strand
GCGACCACTGTCTGGCCGACCTGGTCGACTTTCCGGCGCATCTCGACGCGCCGGAGCGCGCCGGTCTCGAAGCTGCCCTTGAGGCCTGCGGTATGTTGTCGGCGCGAGTGGTCGGTTCGTCGGCGCTGCAACTTGCAACAGGTGATCTTGTCGCCTTCGGTGATCGGCCCGTCGCTCAGTCGCTTCGCACCGTTCTCGACATCAGCGTTCCCGACCATCTCAAGAGCTCGGTCGCACCCGGTGATGTCGAACGCCTGCTCGACGCCATTTCGCTTGTCGAAGACGAAACGGCATCGGCCGTGGCCACCATCGACGGCCGCTTTCGGGTCGGTACGCTCGCCGGTCGGCATGAAAAAGCGACGGCCGAGTTCGTTGGCGCGTCCGCACGGCGCGCCGCGCTCGAACGCCTCCGTAACGACGCAAAGGCCCATCTCGTCAACATGAACGCGGCCCTCTCGGCCGCCGAAGACGAGCGCGACCGCTTGCTCATCGAGCGCGCTACGGCCGAGCAGCACCGACGCAACCTTCCCGGGCTCAGCGCAATCGACTCCGCTCGCCTGGCACTTGCGGCGGCCGACCGCGAAGCCGTTCGCTCATCGGAGCGTGTCGCCGCCGCGGCCACCGCTGCGGCTGCAGCCGACCGTGCCGCGGCGGTGGCCTCCGACGGGTTGCACAATGCAGCGACCACGCTTCGCCTGCCCGCCGATCGAACGGGGCTGGCCGAGATCATGGCCGACCTTGAGTCACTCTCGAACGCCGCCCGCCAAACGCTGAAGTCGCTCGACATGCTCGATCGGTCATTCGGCGCGTGGGTGTCGGCGATCGCCGCTTTGGCGCGCACAACCGCTGACGTGACGAGCCAGGAAGGGCTCTGTAGCGATGTGGGTAGTCAGCACAGCGGTGAACACGCTCGCTTGGCGATCCTTGAGTCCAGCGCCGGCGCCGACTACCGCTACGTGATCGCGGAACGCGATCGGTACCGCACTCAACTCGATGACGCAGAAGGGGAACTGACCCGCCTCCAGACCGAGCGCGAGGTCGCCGTCGAGAGCCGAGCGCAATCGGCGGCCGATGCGAAGGCGGCCACCGAAGCCCGGGTTGCCGCCGATGCCGATTGCGAGGGCCACCTCACGGCGCTGCGAGCGGTCGTCGGAGCCCCCGGTATCATCGACGCGGTGTCCGACATTGGCGACGATATGCCGGTTACCAGCGGAACCGGAGCATTGGGCCTTATCGAGTTGGTCGACGCTATCGACACCCGACTGCCGGTCGGTATCGCCGCAGTCACGGCCGACGGTGTTCGCCAATCGCTCCGGCAACGGCGCGACTCGCTCGGAGCCGGATGGGATGCCGACACGAGCCAGCCCGACCCGCTGCTGCCCATGAGTATCGAGGTGGTGGGGCCGACGGGGCGCGCCACCCTTTCTCTTGCGGCGCGTGCGGTGGCCGCGCAGCACCAACAGCTCGATGCGCTGCTCTCGGCCAAACAGGATGCAGCGCTGCGCGAGTTACTGCAGGGTCTCGTAGCGCGCGAAGTTGCCGAGAAACTGCACGGTGCCCAGCGGCTGATCGATCTGATGAACACACGGCTCGGGGTCATCGCGACGGCCCACGGCATCGGTGTGCGACTTCGCTGGCGCCACGACCCCGAACTCGAACCCGGGATGCAGCGCATGATCGAGTTGCTCTCGCGCGTACCCGACCTGCGCACCGACGACGACGAAGCTGAGCTGCGCGTACTGCTCTCGCAACGGCTCGAAACAGTTCGCCGTGAGCAACCCGAAACGCCATATCGTCAGCTCATCGCCGAGACGTTGGACTACCGCCGCTGGTTCGAACTCTCAGTCATGCTCCGCCGAGGCGAACGCCCGGAAACGAAGTTGACGCGTTCCACGCCGTTGTCAGAGGGCGAGAAGAAGCTCGTGACCTACCTGCCGCTGTTCGCTGCCGTTGCCGCGTCGTGCGACGCAATGGCCGAACAGGGCGAAGACACCGATCGCCGCTCCGCCAATGGTGTGCGAGTGACCGCGAGCCCGAGGTTCGTGCTTCTCGACGACGCCTTCGCGAAGGTGTCGGAGGACAACCATGGTCAGCTCTTCGGGCTGCTCGTGGCCCTCGATCTCGATCTCATCGCCACGAGCGAGCGGCTCTGGGGCACGCACGCCGAGGTACCCGAGCTTTCCATCACCGAGGTCGTTCGGGACGAGGCGATGGGCGTGATCATGCTCGAGCACTATCGCTGGGACGGCCAGGTTCTGAGCCGCGTGGGACGGGCGTGAGCGAGCAGCAACCCGATGGGTCGCATCTCGCCGCTGACGCGGTCGGCGAGCGGGCCCGGCAGCTCTTCCGTTACCTCGGCGGGGAGGAATGGCGCGACTATCGGGCCATCCTGCAGCTGTTCGCGGGAACGTTCTTTGCCGAGTTCACCCCCGACGATGTCATCGCTGCCACGCAGGGCATGGGCGTCGATCCGCAGGTTGTCGGCGATCGGCTCGAAAGCCTTCGCCGGTGGGGAAACCTCACGGTGTCGTCCACGGTCGGCAACCCGTCGAGTCTCGACGACTACTACCGGCGACGAAGCCGATACCTCATCACACGCGAGGGCCAGGAGGTCTTCGAACTCGTCGAGCGGGTACTCGCCGGCATCGACGAAATCGGTGACGTGAACGCCGGTCGACTTCGCGAACTCGACCGCGGTCTTGTGCGGGTTCTCGAACTCTGCACGCCCGGAATCAGTCGCGCCGACCCGAACGCGCTTGCCGACGCGGTGCGCACGGTGTTCGATCTGCACGAGCAGTTCACGACCGAACTGACGCAGTTCTTCGCCGAGCTGAACCAGTGGCAGAGCCGCTATGACTTGCGCGCCGACGAGGTGCAGTTCTTCGCCGGCGTGCTCGTCGACTACGTGTCCGAACAGCTCACCGAGATAGAACGGATGACCCGCCCGATCGCGCAACACCTCCGTCAACTGGCTCCCGATCTCGATGAACTCGTGGCCGGTTTGCATACCGGCCTCGCGGCGCGGGTTGACGATGCCGGGCTTGCCGAGCAGGTAACGGTTCGGCGCCAACCAGGAACCCGTCGGGACGACTGGGACCATCTTGCCCAGTGGTTCGAACCGGTCGCCGGGCGCCGCGCCCGACTTGATCAGCTCACCGATCAGGCCATTGCCGCCGTCCGAACGCTGACGGCGAATCTGACCCGGCTCTCGCGAAGCGGTCTCGGTGGCGCCTCGCGTCGTGCCGACTTCGTCAAACTGGCGCGATTCCTCGACGTGGCCACGACCGACGAAGCCCATGTGCTGATGACGGCCGCGTTCGGCCTTACGTCCTGTCGCCACCTGAGCGCCCTTTCGGCCGACGTCGAGGACCCGGTGGCAACCATTACCCCGTGGTCCACCGCGCCGCGTGCCGCCGTTCCCGTGGCACTGCGCGAACGCGGCGAGATCGGCCAACGTGGGAAGGTCACGCCCATCCGTGACCGTTCGCTCGAGCGAGAAATGCTTCGACGACGCCGCGAGTACGAACGGGTCACGCAGCAGCGCATTGTTGACGAGTTGCTCTCAGCATGCGCCGCCGATGGGTCAATCGACGGGGCGAGTCTTTCGCCGGCCGCGTTCGCGCACCTGCGCTCCTTGATCGGTCGGTCCACCCACGTCGGCCGAAGAGGTGGCGAGGATCGG
>JAYUFA010000476.1:0-3687 GCA_043738925.1 Actinomycetota bacterium | reverse complement strand
CGTCCTCGGTGAGCTCGATGTCCCAGCGGTCGAGGCAGTCCGAGCATCGGTACGCCACGATGTCGCCGGCGGCGAATCCGTCCTCCGGCTCGTACGACAGGAGGTGACAGAAGCCACCGCAGTCGACGCAGATGATCTTCTCCGGCGCGCTCACGAGGGCACCCTAGCGAGCGGGTCGCGCCATACTGCGGGCATGCGGATCGTGGCCGGAACCTCACGTGGCCGAAGACTTGTGGCACCCGACGGTTCCACGACACGACCCACGAACGATCGTGTTCGTGAGGCGATCTTCAACGCGTTGTTCAGCCTCGGTGACATCGTGACTGGCGCGTCGGTGCTCGACCTGTTTGCGGGCACCGGTGCGTTGGGACTCGAAGCGTTGTCGCGTGGCGCGGATCAGGTCACCTTCGTCGAACGCGACCAGCGTGCGCTTGCGGCGCTCACTGCGAACGTTGCCGGAAGCGGAGTGGACGAGCAGGACGTGACCGTCGTTCGAACCACTGTGGAACGCTGGCTCGATACCTGCAGCGAAATCACGTCGTTTGACGTCGTATTCCTCGATCCGCCCTACGATTTCGACGATTGGTCGACGTTGCTCGATCGCCTGCCGGCCGGCTTGGCCGTGATCGAGTCCAACCGCGACCTCACGGCGCAGCTCGAGGCATCGCTGCGATGGGAGGTCATCCGGCATCGGCGTTACGGCGGTACCGTGGTAACAATGGTTCGGCGCTATGCATCGACATGACGACGCGGGAGAGTAAAAGTTGACCGTCGTGCTGTACCCGGGATCATTCGATCCCGTCCACAACGGACATCTCGAGATCGTCGAGATCGCAGCCAAGCTGTTTGACCGCGTCATCGTGGCGGCCATGCGCAACCCGCAAAAAGGTGAGCCGCTGTTCAGCTTCGGCGAGCGCGAGGACATGCTGCGCGAATGTTTCGAGCACCTCGACAACGTGTCCGTCACGATGTTCTCCACGCTGGTCGTTGATCTCGCCCGCGACGTCGAGGCCGACTTCATCGTGAAGGGCCTGCGCGCGGTCTCCGATTTCGAGAGCGAGCTGCAAATGGCGCAGATGAACAACGCCATTTCCGGGGTACACACGCTCTTCATTCCGTCGGCCTCGTCGCGATCATTCCTCGCGTCGAAGTTGATTCGCGATATCGCCCGCTTCGGTGGCGACATCGACTCGTTCGTGCCCGACGCCGTCGCGCGGCGGCTCAACGCGAAATATCGTGGCAGATGAGCGACGTGAGCGCGTCCGCTCGCCGCGGGGCCGGTGATCAGCCCCAGGCGGAGCAACTCCTTCGTCGGGCGATCGACGTCATCGAGGCCGCGCGGCCGATGCCCTTGTCGTCCGACTCGCGCATCAACAAGGAAGAAGTCCTCGAGCTACTCAACGAGTCGGTCGAGCGCCTGCCTGATGAGCTCCGCTCGGCGCGCTGGCTGTTGAAGGAGCGCGAGGAATACCTCGCAAAGATGCGTCGCGAAGGCGACGAGTTGCTTGAGGTGGCGCGTGCGCGTGCCGAGCGCATGGTCGAACGTACCGAGATCGTGCGGGCCGCCGAGCAACGAGCGCGAACCATCGTTGAATCGGCCGAAGCCGAAGCGCGTCGGATGCGCCACGAGGTCGAAGACTTTTGTGATCGCAAGCTCGGAAGCTTCGAGATCGTTCTCCAAAAGACCCTGAAGCTCGTAGGCCAGGGGCGGGCCCGTATGCAAGGTGTGCCGGTGGCCACGCCCGAGGGTGCGTTGTTGCACCTGGCGAACGATGCGTCGAAGCCGACCGAGGCCGAGACCACGGCGCCCTTCTTCGATCAAGACCGGTCGTGAGTGACGACGATTCCGTCGAGGCCGCCGCCGAGTGGCGCGACCCTGCTCTTGTGATGTCGATCGCCGAACTGACTCGTCGCGCAGGCAACCGGCGACGCGTTCACGTCGCGACACACCTGCAGGCTTCAACGGTGGCCGGGATTGCTGTGCCGGCCGATGCGCCGGTCATCGGCGAACTCGACCTGGAATCGGTGATCGACGGCATTGTGGTGACGGGGACGCTGACCGCACCGTGGACCGGCGCGTGTCGGCGTTGCCTCGACCCGGTCACCGATACGATCGACATCGCGGTCCGCGAACTGTTCGAGGCCAGCGCGAAGCCCGGCGAGAGCTACGCGATCAGCGGTGACCAGATCGACCTCAGTCCCATGGTGCGCGACGCGGTGCTGTTGTCGTTGCCGTTGTCGCCGCTGTGTCGTACCGATTGCGAGGGACCGGACCCCGAGCGGTTCCCGGCGTCGGTCGCCCCGGACGGCTCCGATGACGACCCGGACGAGCCCGTCGTGGCCGATCCACGCTGGGCCGCGCTCACCGCATTGCACTTCGAGGATGACCCGCCCGACAACTGAACCGAGACGCTCCGAGCGTCCTAATGCGTCATCTCCCACGGGTGCCGCTAACATGTCCGATTCGTGCCGGGCGGCTGCGCCCGCCTCTGATCGCAACTCGCTAGGGAACCGTCATGCCCGTTCCGAAGAAGAAGAAGTCGAAGAGCAAGACGCGGAGCCATCGCGCGTCCGCGTGGACGCTCAAGGAGCCCTCGCGTTCGGTGTGCCCGCGGTGCAGTTCGGCCAAGCTGCCCCACGTCGTGTGCGGTAACTGCGGCTGGTATCACGGCCGCCAGGCCATCGACGTCAGCTGAGAACGCGCCGTCACCATGCTCCCGATCGCGCTTGACGCGATGGGCGGCGATCACGCCCCGCACGAGATCGTCGCTGGCGCGCGTCGCGCGGCCGAGGAGCACAACATCGCCATTCTGCTCGTCGGGCGACCCGACGAGTTGGGTGACACCGGCGGCCTCCCCGTGCTCGCCGCGTCCGAGGTCATCGCCATGGACGCCGAGCCCGGTAAAAGCGTTCGCCAACTGAAGGACAGTTCGCTCGTGCGCGCGGCCCAAGCCGTTCGCGACGGTCAGGCATCGGCGATGGTCAGCGCCGGCAACACCGGTGCCACGATGGCCAGTGCGCTCCTGCGCATGGGCCGCATCAAAGGTGTGTCGAGGCCGGCGATCGCCACGCCGATTCCCCGGCTCTCCGGCGACCCTGTCGTGTTGCTCGATGCCGGCGCCAACGCCGACTGCGAGCCCGAATGGCTGGTGCAGTTCGGCTTGATGGGTGCCGTCTTCGCTCGACATCGCTTCGGCGTCACTGAGCCGCGGGTGGGGCTGTTGTCCATTGGTGAGGAGGCCGGCAAGGGCAACGCGTTTGTCAAGGAGACCTTCGCCGCCATGAGCGCGGTCGACTGGCCGGGCGCATGCGGTGCCCGTTTCATCGGCAACGTTGAGGGCCGAGACCTGATGGGCGAGATCGCGGATGTCGCCGTCACCGACGGCTTCACGGGCAACGTCGCGCTCAAAGCCATGGAGGGCACCACCAGAACGGTGATCAAGGCGCTGCTCGAAGCGTTCGATGCGACGGACGAGGCTCGTGCTGCCTCGGCGTCGATGCTGCCTGCGCTGACAGCGCTCTACGCGAAGTTCAGCCCGGAGACCTATGGGGGCGCGATGCTCCTCGGCGTCGACGGCGTCTGCGTCATCAGTCACGGCAGCTCCAGCGCGGTCGCCATCCGGAACGCGCTGCTGGTTGCCCACGACATGGTCGAAGCTGACATCGTGTCGCATCTGCGCCAAGCGG
>JAYUFA010000475.1:0-3691 GCA_043738925.1 Actinomycetota bacterium | reverse complement strand
ATGATTCGCGCCGGCGACGGCGTGGACGCGGTGAGCGCGATCGCGGACAACGTCGTGAGCATCGGCAACGTCGTGAGGATCAGCCCCTCAATGGCTCGACGGTGCGGCCGTCGCGCGCCCCGCACCGTGAATGTCAGCCTTCGATTCGCGGCGCCGTTGGCTATCGAGCAGACGGTCAGCGCGACCAGGTCGGCAAAGGCGAACCCGAGCCGACCGCTCAGCAGGGCGAGCAACGCTCCGAAGACCACCGTGCTCACGAGTCCGATCGAGGCGAATCGGGCGAGCTGGTCGATCATCGAAACAGGTGCTGGGCGTCGCGGCACGATCCGGCCTTCGGCTTGGGCACCATGAGCCCTCGAGGTGCGCAGCATCCTTGCTACGCCGAGCAGGTCGGTGCGTGCGGTGCTCACGATGTTCACGCTGCTGTCGGGGTCATCGACCCAGTCGACAGGTACCTCATGGATACGCAGGCCGTTGCGTTCCGCGACGATGAGCAGCTCGGTGTCGAAGAACCAGCCCTCGTCCTCGACGGCTGGCAGCAGAGCCCGGGCCACGTCTGTTCGGATGGCCTTGAAGCCGCACTGTGCGTCGGAGAAGCCGCTGTGCAGCGATGCTCTCAACAACAAGTTGTAGGTCCGCGAGATGATCTCGCGCTTGGCGCCCCGAACGACACGCGCGCTCGCCGCGAGTCGGGTGCCGATCGCGACATCGCTATGGCCGGAGACCAGCGGTGCCACGAGAGGCAGGAGCGCGTCGAGGTCGGTCGACAGATCGACGTCCATATAGACGACGATCGGCGACAAGCTGGCGGTCCATGCGGCCCGCAGCGCTCGACCCCGACCCTTCTGATCAAGGTGCAACGCCCTGACGCCCGGCAGCTCGAAGGCCAGCCGATTCGCGATGCCCCAGGTCCCATCCGTGCTCGCGTTGTCGGCAATGGTGATCGTCGCGCTGAGGGGTAGCCGTTCTTCGAGGTACGCGTGCAAGCGACGCACGGATTGCTCCAGGGCGCCTTCCTCGTTGTACACCGGGATCACGATGTCGAGCGTCGCGACCGTCGATGACGAAGCAGATGTCGTGGCGGAGGGTTGCAGTAGAGCGGTGTTCTCCATGCCTCCAATCGTCACAACCGACGCTGAGACCGATCTCTGGCTTTCCTGGGAACTTCCGCAGAACGAGGATTGCGTACGTTGCGCATCGCGCTGATCCACGGTGCGCGGTCCACTACGTTTCCGAGATGGTAGCGAGCGAGCAACGCAAGCCCTTCGCCCTTGTCGTTGACGACGAGGAACACATCACCGAACTCGTGGCGATGGGACTCGGTTACAACGGCTTCGAGGTCGAACGTGTTGCGTCCGGCCGCGCTGCGTTGGCGGCAATCGACGCGCGACGTCCGGACATCGTCGTACTCGACGTGATGCTGCCCGATCTCGACGGCTTCGAAGTGGCTCGCCGGCTTCGCGAAGCCGACGGTGTCGCCGCCAAGATTCCGATCATCTTCCTCACGGCTCGCGACGCCACCAAGGACAAGGTCGACGGCTTGCGCCTCGGCAGCGACGACTACGTGACCAAGCCCTTCAGCATCGAGGAGCTCATCGAGCGCGTCAAAGCGGTCCTTCGACGGTCGGCCGGAATCGGCCCGGGCGAGCGAAAGCTCGCATACTCGGACCTCGAACTCGACGAGGAAACACGTGACGTCTGGCGAGCAGGTCGACTGATCGCACTTACGCCAACCGAGTACAAGCTGCTGCACTATCTGCTTGCCAACGCCCGCCGCGTGCTGACCCGTGATCAGATCCTCGAGCACGTGTGGGACTACACGTTCTCCGGTAACGCCAGCGTGCTCGAAACCTACATCAGCTATCTCCGCCACAAGATCGACGACGAAGCCGGTGCACCCGCGCTCATCCACACGGTGCGCGGCGTCGGGTACAGCCTGCGCCTCCCCGCCGGAGGATGAGGTCGCGCTACGAGCGCGGCCGCACCAGACGGCGGAGCCGTCGGGCTGGTCGCACGAGAAGACTTCGTGTCGGCTGTTGGCTGCGTACAGCCCGGCTCTCTCGCGCCGCGCGCGTCGCGGCGACGTGGTTGCGGATGAACAAACCTGTGCGCTCGGCCGTGAAGGTCGTCAGCACGTGCGCGCGCCCTCGCGCGGCCCGCTCCCGCGCCGAATTCGGATCGGACGCGATCTCGATCAGATACCGCGTCGCGGTCGCGAGATCGGGATCGCCCCAGAGCGCGGTCGGTTCGTACGGGAAGCTTCCCTCGCCGACCGCCATCTCGGATGCGGGCACGAGCCAGCTGCCGTCATCTGACGAGAACGTGAGGTTTCCGCTGTACCCGGTGGCGACGACGGGGACGCCGAGGGCTATGGCGTCGACGATGTTGAAGCCGTAGCCCTCGGCTCGATGCAACGAGACGAAGCACGCGGCCTGGGCGAGGAGCGCCATGTTGTCGGCCACATCGAGGTAATCATCGTGCATGACGATGTCGGTGCGGTCGTTGATGAGTGCCTGGAGGCGGGCAACGTCGGCGGGGTGCCGCGCGCCGTTGATCGACTTCACGACCAGTACCGGGCCGTCGGAGTGGGGAAACGCTTGCATGAACGCGCGCATTGCCCCCATTGGGTTCTTGCGTTCGACGATCGAGTTGTAGTCAAACGAGGTGAGGAAATACGGGCGTTGTGGCGCAAGTCCGAGGCGGTCATGCACGTCGACCGCGGAAGGCGTGGGCGCGATGACGGGTACGGGGAACTCGTGCACATCGATGCTCGCCGGCGCAGCCCGGCGCAGGACGTCGGCGACATACGCGCTCGCGGTCCAGATCTCGTCGACTCCTCGAAACGCGCTTTCGAACATCGAAGGAAAGATCGATGTCTCCCAAAACCACACCGCGATCGTGTAACGGTTTGCGAAGAAGCGGGGCCCGACCCGCTGCGCGAATCGACCCCACGAGTCGGCGTTGACGCAGACAAGGTTGGTGTCGAATCGTGGTTCGGTGTCGGCGGCGAACTCGACGGCGGTGCGATTCGTGGTGCTCGCAAACGTGGTCGTCGCAAACGGGATGGACCCGGCGCGCAGGGATACAGCGACGCGGCGCGCCAGCTCGCCAACGCCGAGCTCGGCCGTGAGGAACCCGGCGAGGTTCACGCCCGCTTGCAGGTAGGGCGCGGCTGATTCCGCCAAGGCTGGGGGCACGAAACGCTCGGCGAGAGGTACCTCGGTGCGTCCGTGCAGACGCGCCCACTCGCGTAGCGCGGAGACATCGAGGCCGGGCACCTGAGGAAACGCATCGAGCAGGTCCGGGCGACCGGCACGCAGGGCGGCCAGGTAGCGCGACAGGGGAACGGGTCCGTCGAACTCGTCATCGGACGCAGCAGCCCACGCAAGAAATTGCTCGGCGTCGCGTGCGTGATCGGGTGCGTCGCCGCGAGCTGCGAGTCGATCGAGCACGTCGTCGCCGTTCGATGGCGTTGGAGCGGGCGGCGCGACATCCACGTTCGCATCGTATCGGCAGCCGCGCGTGGCACTGGCCGAAGGCCGAGGAGCCCATCGGTATACTCCTCGCCCATGTCATCTGACCCGCTCGATCTCGCCAGCGTCATCGAGGACATCCGACGCACTGCCGATGCACAGACCGCGAGCGGTATGTACGACGTAGGGTTCGAGGACGATCTGCGCAGCCACTTCGC
>JAYUFA010000474.1:0-9757 GCA_043738925.1 Actinomycetota bacterium | reverse complement strand
CAGCGATGCCGCGACGACACCAAGGGTGGGTACATCGCGCAGGTGTCGATCGGCGATGAACGGTGCGACGGCGTAGCCGATAGCGACGCCCATGATCTCGATGACACTTCGCCACGTGCCCGATCCACCTGACAGGTCGAACCCGACGATGCAGGCGACGCCCGCCATCCCAACGGCAAGCCCGGCGATACGTCCCGGTGCCAGAGCGCTTCTGTCGCCGAGGGCGAACGCGACGACCGTTCCCGCGAGAGGCACGGTCGCAACGAGTAGTCCGGAGAGCCCCGACGGAATGCGTCGCTCGGCGTCGGTCAGCAACACCCAGGGAATGGCCAACTCGATCACCGTGAACGCGAGGAGGGGCCGCCAACGAGCGAGCGCGGGACGGAGCGCCCCCGCACGTATAGCGAGAGGCACGAGCACGAGCGCGGCGAGTGATGTGCGGCCGGCCACCACGACCGCCGGTGACAGCTCCTTGACGGCGATTTTGATGAACAGATAGGGCATGCCCCAAATCAACGACATCGCGCTGAAGAGCAAGATTCCTCGACGTGACATCTCACCTCATCCTGTGGTGGGGACGTGAATTGTGGGCCGCGACGCGGACGGGTCGGCGTGCTTCTTCTAATGTGAGTTCTATCGACCCCCTGGACACACGCGACGAATCGCGACTTTTCGACGACACGCGCGGGTTCTTTCGCGTGCGGTCGCAGGTCGACATCGCGGCCTCCCTTCAGGAGTTGGTCCTGCCGGGTGCGCCGTTGACCCACGATGAAGTCGACATCGCCACCCGCCAGTTTCTCGATGTGCTTACCGAGAGCCGCCCCGTTGACGTGGACGTGCCCAACACGCTCGAGTACGCGGAGCGCAACAACCTGCTCCTGTTGTTCTCGCCTGAATACGAAGCGATCTTCACGCAGCTGTATTCGCGTATGCCGGCTGAAGACGTCGACGCGTGGCGTCGCGCATTGCGCGGCGGGGATCCCCGCGATTCGTTCGGTCCGCTCACGGCCGCCGAGCGTCTCGACGAGCGGCGCATCGAGGCCGACATCCGCACCGGCCGCCGGCAACGTCGAGTTCGCACCGGACTCGCCGTGGTCGCTCTCGCCCTCGTTGTTGGTGGCGTGGTGTGGTGGAACCAGCGCAGCTCGAGTGAGGTCGTGTCGGGGCGCATCACTTTCGATCCGGTCGTCGATCGATCGGGCGATGTCCGGGCCGGGCCGACTCCGGTGGTCGCAAAGGCATTGGTCGCCCGGCTCGATCGGCCCCTCGTGGTGAAGCTCGGCGCCGGCGATGTGGGCGAGCGCATCGTGCTCGACGCACCAGCGACCGACCTTCCCGAGCCGCCGGGGGCCATCGCCGCCACGCTCTTTCGGTACAACGGTGCGGGCCAGGTCGTGTTGGTCGGCCCGCCCGGATGGCTCGCGAAGGCGTGCATCCAGGCATCGGTGATGGCATCGTCGCTGCGCGCGTTCGACACCGCCTATGTCGAAACGGTCCCGGGCGCGTGTGGCAAAGACAAGGTCATCGGACGCGCGGCGACCGTCGGCTGCGTCGATGCGAAGCAGGCCACGGTCATGCTCGATCTCGTGATTCCCGAAGGCAGCGTGAACCTGTCCGAAGGGGGTACGGCGTCGGTTGCCGCGGTGCGGGTGTGGGTGGTCGGTAGCGACCCCGCGTTCGAGCGAAACAACATCTCCGCGCAGATCTCGGTTCCTGACGGTACGCAGATCAAGGTGCCCACGTTCGGTGGCGCGGTTGGGGCAACGGTCAGCTTCGATGTGAGCGCTCCGACCGGTGCGCCGCTCGTTGGCACCTGCACACTCCGATAGGTCGAGCATCGTGTGCGGTCGGTACGTCTCGGCATCAGAACCTGACGAGATCGCGCGCTATTTCGGTGCGGACCTCGCGGAGACGTTGGTCGACGCTACGCCCGAAGCCAACTTCAACGTCGCGCCGACGAGTCGAGTCTTCGTGGTCCTCGCGACCGGGGAAACGAGACGCGTCGACACCGCGCGTTGGGGCCTTGTCCCGAGTTGGGCGAAGGATCTCTCGATCGGTGCGAAGATGATCAACGCTCGCGCGGAGACGTTGGCGAAGAGCAACGCGTTCAAACGCGCATTTCAGCGCAAACGATGCATCGTGCCCGCCGACGGGTTTTACGAATGGCAGGCGATCGCGGGCCAAAAGCGCAAGCAACCCATGTTCATTCATCGTGCCGACGGCGATCGTTTCGCGTTCGCCGGTCTTTGGGAACTGTGGCGCAATCCCGACGCGCCCGATGACCCGCCATTGCGCACGTGCACGATCATCACGGGTCAACCGAACGAGAAGGTCGCGCAAGTGCATGATCGGATGCCGGTGATGCTGGCGCCTGAGGCGTGGTCGACATGGCTCGACCCGACGAACCATGATCTCGACCTGTTGGGCAAGTTGTTGGTGCCCGCACCCGCGTCGATCATTGCGATGCATCCCGTATCACTCGCGGTGAACAACGCGCGCAACAACGAGGCGACGCTGATCGACGAGGTGACGATCGAACCGCTGCACGAAGGGACGCAGATTCGACTGTTGTAAGTGGCGAGCCGTTCGGCGAGGCGATCCAAGTACACCGTTCAGATCAGGTTGCTGCGGTGTGTCCCGCGGCTCGTAGCGCGACCCGCAAGGCAACGGCGTTCGCGTCGAGAGCGCTGGCGTCGGGCTTCGTGTCAGCTTGCGCAAAGTCGAACGCCGACATGGCATGGGTGGGAAAGATGTGGATGTGCGTGTGGGGCACGTCGAAGCCGGCGATCATCATCCCGACGCGCGGCGGCGAGAACACGAGCTGTTGCGCGTTCGCCACGGCGTGAGCAACGGCCATGAGATGGTTGGCAACCGGCGCTGGTAGATCGGTCCACCGGTCGATCTCGACGATCGGAACGACGAGACAATGGCCCGGCGCCAACGGCCGCACATCGAGGAAGGCCACGGCGACATCATCGCGCCACACGAAACGACCGGGAATCTCGCCGTTGATGATGCGCGTGAAGATGCTCGCCATGCGGGCACCGTAACGCAGACCTAGGCTGCGGCCGTGGTCGATCGACGCGGCATCCTCACGTGGCCGAATCTCGTCACGGTTCTGCGGCTCTGCTGCATCCCGCTGTTCGTCTGGCTGCTGTTCGGGCGTGACGATCGCCTTGCCGCTTCGCTGTTGCTCGCTGCGCTCGGCGCGACCGACTGGGTGGACGGCTACCTCGCGCGCCGCCTTGGCCAGACATCGGAGGTTGGCAAGATCCTCGACCCGACCGCCGATCGGCTGCTGTTCCTCGTCGCCATCGTGTCCATGCTGATCGATCATTCGGTGCCCGTTTGGTTCGGTGTTGCGTCTTTGGCTCGCGAAGTCTTGGTGGCCATCACGGCGTTGGTCCTGGGCGCGCTCGGTGCGCGACGCATCGACGTGACCTGGCTCGGGAAGTGCGCGACGTTCGCCTTGATGTTCGCGTTCCCGTTCTTTCTTGCGGGCCACGCCGACATTGCCTCGCACCAAGCGTTCGAGGTGCTGGCGTGGCTGACAGGGTTGCCCGGCCTGGCGCTCAGCTACTACACGCTGTCCCAATACGCGCCTCTCGCGCGGGACGCGCTGGAACAAGGTCGCGCTAACCGCGAGGCCCGCCGTGTCGCGGACGCTGATACCTCGCCGTCGATCCGATAGCGTTTCGTGGATGAACGTTCCTGGGGAGCTTCGCTATTCGACTGATCACGAATGGACCCGCGTCGAGTCGGCCGATCGCATTCGCGTCGGTATCACTGACTATGCGCAGGATGCGCTCGGCGACGTGGTGTACGTCGACCTGCCTGCCGTCGGCGACTTGGTCGAGGTCGGCCGCAGCTTCGGCGAGGTCGAGTCGACCAAGTCGGTCTCCGAGTTATACGCACCCATCAGTGGGACGGTCATCGAGATCAATGGAGACCTCGTCGACGAGCCGCAGCGACTCAACGACGACCCCTACGGCGAAGGGTGGATTTGCGTGATCGCCCCGGCCGATGCGGCTCAGGTCGATGCGCTTCTCGATGCCGGCGACTACGGCGAACTCATCGGCGGTTGAGATGACCGGGGTCGAGCGCTCATGCACGAGCTGTGGGCTATCGCTGCCCGCGGCCGCGAGGTTTTGTCCGTCGTGCGGCACGGCGGTCGAGCGCGACGCGCGTGCCGACACGCAAGCGATCGACGCAGTCGATCTCAGCGACGAGTTCGCGTTCGATCGCAGCCAGTTCGATTCGTCACAAGGTCTGCTGATCGTCACGCGCGGTCCCAACGTTGGTTCGCGATATGCGCTGGACGTGCCGCGGGTGAGCATCGGGCGTCACCCCGACAGCGAGATTTTCCTCGACGACGTCACCGTGTCGCGCCGCCACGCCGAGCTTGTGCACGCCGGCAACGTGTACAGCGTTCGCGATGCGAGCTCACTGAACGGCACCTACCTGAACCGCGAGCGCATCGACGCGGCTCCGCTCGTCGATGGTGACGAGTTGCAGATCGGCAAGTTCAAGCTCGTTTTCTTCCATGGGACGAAGCATTGAGCACCACACACGGTGGAACGCCGGTGAGTGAGCTACATCGGTCGATCGGCGAGGTCCTCGCGCTGTTGCGCGACGAGTTTCCCGACGTGACGATCTCGAAGATCCGTTTCTTGGAAAGCCAGGGCCTCGTCGATCCTGAGCGCACGCCGTCGGGATATCGGCGCTTCTACGACAAGGACATCGAGCGCCTGCGTTGGATTCTTCGCCAGCAGCGAGAGCACTACCTCCCGCTCAAGGTCATCAAAGGCCGGCTCGACGACGTCGATCCATCGGTCGAGCACGCCGACCCGGTTGTGCCGGCGCCTGTCGAGGCGTTGCCGGTCGGGCCGTTCGTGCCGCCCGATGCACCAACGCTTCAGCTCCTGGTCGAGCCCCACGCCGACGCAGCCGTCGTGGCGCCGATTGTCGCGCCGCCGGTTGTCGCACGCCGCGTGTTGCCCGAGCCGTCGTTGTTCGCAACCCGAGCCCGTACGCCGGGCGCACGGCGCGCTGACGACATCCGACCGGAAGTGCCTGCTCGACAGCCTGCGGAAGAGGTCGATCCGGACGCGATGACCGCCTCGGAGATGGCCGCGGCAACGGGTTTGCGCGTCGCCGACATCGCCGAGCTCGAACGATTTGGACTGATCGTGCACCGCAAGGCCGGCAACGTCGCTCTCTATGACGGCGACGCGCTGATCGTGGCGCGTCTCGCGGCTGCCTTTCGCGCACATGGGCTCGAGCCTCGCCACTTACGCATGTTCAAGGTGACTGCCGATCGTGAAGCAGCGCTGTTCGAGCAGCTCGTGCTCCAGTTGGCGCGGCAACGCACCGTCGAGGCGCGCCGAGAGTTGCGCGACACCTTGACTGATCTGTCGAGGCTCACGGACAGCTTGCACTCGGTGCTCCTCGCGGAGGCTCTTCGCTCGCTCGGTTGACCGGTGCGGCGATGCCCCGGTGCGCCTGGTTGGCTCGCCTCCCGGCTCGACTTCAGGCAGATCGCGTCTGTCGTCGCCCGGCGATATGGTTGCACGGATGATCGACATGGAGCTCGTCGGTGTGCGCATGGAGGCGCCGGCCAACGTGCCGTGCGTGTTGCTGCGCGAGCTCGCCGGCGACCAGCGCCTGTTGCCGATTTTCATCGGCCCTGCCGAGGCGCAAGCGATCGTCCTCGCGCTCGACGGGGTGGTCACACCGCGGCCGATGACGCACGATCTCATCGTCGCGCTGTTGCGAGACCTCGGAGCCACGCTCGACGCAGTTGTCGTCACCGAACTGCACGACAAGACGTTCTTTGCCGAGATGCGCCTGACACGCGACGGTGTCGTCAGCGCGGTTTCGTGCCGCCCATCAGATGCCATCGCGGTTGCTGCTCGCGTCGGTTCGCCGATCAGGGTGGCCGAGGCTGTTCTCGACGTTGCGGGCCTGCTACCGCCCGATGAGGACGCCCAGCAGGAAGAAGTCGTCGAGGAGTTCCGGGAGTTCATCGAGAACATCAATCCCGAGGATTTTCTGTAGACCGCTCAGCCAAATCGCGCGGACCGCGCGTGCCTTCGCGCGGTGATCGTTGACGGCGCCAGCCAGCGGTCGTACGCTGGGGAAATCACATCGACGAAATTACGGAGCGACCATACCGTGAGCACCTCCGGGCACGCGATTCCCACCCATGGTTACAGCGGCAAGCAGACCACAGAGATCGTCGGCATCACGTATCGCCAACTCGACTACTGGGCGCGCACCGACTTGCTGCGGCCTTCGCTCACCGACGCCAGTGGAAGCGGCAGCCGCCGTGCGTACAGCTACCGCGATCTGCTCGAGTTGAAGGTCATCAAGAACCTCCTCGACTCCGGGATCAAGCTCGAATCGGTGCGCGAGGTGTTCAGCTACCTCCGCGCCAACCTTGGCGAGGACGTCGCAAGCGTGAACCTTGTGATCTCCGGGAACAAATCGGTGCTCGTGAAGGATGGCGACGACATCATCGATTTGGTGCGTCGCGGACAAGGCGTACTCAACATCTTGCCCCTCGGTGGCGTAAAGGAAGAAGTCGACGCGGCGATCGTCGACCTGTACCCGTCACACGAACCGGGCGCGTCCGCCCGCGTCGTCAACGGATAGTCACTTCTGCGCTCGCTGGGTCGCGTCGCCTGACGGCTCGTGCTCTAGCATCGTGAGCGATGGAGATGAAGCGATCGCCGCTCGACGCGGTGCACCGTGCGGCGGGCGCCAAGATGGTGCCGTTCGGTGGTTGGGAGATGCCGTTGGCCTACGGGTCGGGCACGCTGGCCGAGCACATGGCGTGTCGTGAGTCGTGCGCGCTGTTCGATGTGAGCCACCTCGGCACCGTGCGAGTGAGCGGTCCTGACGCGTTCACCCAAATTCAAGCGTCCTTCACGAATGACCTCCGCCGCGTCGGACCGGGGCGCGCGCAATACACGCATCTGCTCGACCCCGTTGATGCCTCGGTGGTCGACGACATCATCGTGTGGTGGGTCGACGACACCACATATCAGATCATGCCGAACGCGTCGAACACCGAGCGGGTTGTCGCCGTGTTGGCGGGCACCGGCGCTGATCTGGTTGCCACCGATACGACCGCGCTACGAGCGGTGATCGCCGTGCAAGGCCCGACGGCACGCGAAGTTCTGCGGCTGGCCTTCCCCACGGCGGCCGAAGTCGAGCGCTTCGCGGTGCGACGTCTCACGTGGAACGGAATCGACTGTGTCGTCGCGGGTACCGGATATACGGGGGAGGACGGTGTTGAGATAGCTATCGCCGGCCCCGATGCCACCGCGTTGTGGGACGCCCTGGTGGACGCCCGCGCCACTCCGGCCGGTTTGGGTGCACGCGACACGCTGCGGCTCGAGGCGGGGCTGCCGTTGCACGGACATGAGCTCGGGCCGGGTATCACTCCGCTGCAAGCCGGGCTCGGGTGGGTCGTCGGGTGGGACAAGGGCGAGTTCGTCGGCCGAGAAGCGCTTGCTCGGGAGAAGACGGAAGGCGTGCAACGTCGACTGCGTGGCATCGTCACCGAAGGGCGGCGTCCGCCGCGTGCCGACCAAACAGTGCTTGCCGCGGGAAGCGCAGTTGGCATCATCACGAGTGGCAACTTCTCGCCGGTATTGCAGCACGGCATCGCACTCGCGTTCTGCGCTCCGATGATCGCGGTGGGTGACGCGGTGACGGTTGACGTGCGAGGTACCGAACTCGGCGGCCGAGTGGTGAAGCTGCCGTTCGTGCGTCGCTGACGTCGCTCCCGTTTCGTCGGAGCTGTTGTATACGTCACAACATCCGCAGGAAGCCGTGGCACCGAATAGGCGTTGTACAGCCTGCCAGACAAGCACCGGAATCCCCGGCGCGAAGTTCCCGGCCCAAATGCATCATCGGTCGCGTTGACCTGATGAAGGACGGATTCCCATGAATGACACAACCACTCTGACTGACCACGACGACACGCTCGCCGACGAGCTTCACGATGCCCGCACGTTGCGGTCGCGTGCGGTCAGCCTGAAGGCACAGGCGAAGGCCCTGCCCCAACCGCTGGCCACCACCTATCGCCGGCGCGCTCGCGAGCTCGAGCTCGAGGCCTACCTGATCGACAACGTCACGCTGCTACGCGTGAGCTGAGATTGGCGTCCGCGAACGGCTACCGTCGCCTGCATGGCTGACGATCTTCTCGCTCGCATCGACCGTCTCGAATCGACCGAGGCGATTCGTCAGATCGTGGCCCGGTACAGCTTGGCGCTCGACATGCGCGACCTTGATGCGATGGTGGGCCTGTTCCCCGACGACATCCGCGTGAGCCGATCATTGACCGGTCGTAAGGCATTGCGGACGTGGTTCAACGAAACGTTACGCGTGCAGTTCGTCGGCACCGCGCATGTGATCGGTGGGCACGTGATCGAGTTCGACGACCCTGATCATGCGCGAGGTGTCGTGTATTCGCGCAACGAGCACGAGACCGGACCCGAATGGGTCATCATGACGATGATGTACTGGGACCACTACGAGCGCATTGCGGGTCGCTGGTACTTCCGCAGGCGCCTGCCGTTGTATTGGTACGCCACCGACCTGAACAAGCCGCCGATCGGTGACCGCAAAATGCGTTGGCCGGACCGCGAGCCCTACGACGGCGGATGGCATGCGTTCTGGCCGTCGTATGAGGCGTTCTGGGGGCGTCGCGGCGACCTCGAAGGCGACGTGCCCGAGCCGGCACCCGCGGATGAGTTCCTGGCACGTATGCGTCGCGGTGCACCTGAATCGCTCGACGTCCGCGTGCGCTGAGAAGTGCGGCCGACTACGAGCGAGCGTCTTTTGCCGCACGCGCCTTGGCGCGTGCACGGGCCTTGCGCTCGCGTTCCCATAGCCGTACACGCTCGACGTCGAGCGAGCGCACGCGGTCGCGCTTGAGTTCGGCGAAGTTGTCGTGCGCGATGAGCCACACGACATGCTCGAACAGCTCAACTCCGTCTTTGTCGTCGGGCATCTCCGAGATCACCGGCCCGAACATGCCCGGACCTTTGCCGCCGTCAACCCGCATGGTCGGCACGCCGAACGCCTTTGTGGCCTGCACCAGTTGGCGATGTTCCTTGACGAGCTTGGTGAATGTCTGCTTCGCGCTGATCGCCCGGTCGTAGATGCCGGCGTCGAGGCCGATGTCCTTGAGCGCACCCTCGAACGTGGCAGCATCCTCATAGGGCTCCAACTCTTCGAAGTAGCGCTCGCCGAGCGCGGCGTAGAACGCGCCCATTGCGTCGTTGCCGTGCTTGTCGCGGACCGCGATCGCGGTGCGGAGGCCGCGGACACCGCCGCCGAGCGGGTTACCGGCGGCGGGGCCGTCAGCGTGGTGCGCGAGCTCGAGCGAGTACACCCCCCACGTCACGTCGGCGACGCCGAGTTCTTCAACGCGGCGTATCCACTTCGAGGTCTCCCAGCACCACGGGCACAACGGATCGAAAGCAAATGAGACGGGTGTTGGTGCCATGGCAGCTCCTCGGGCGCGGTGTTGTGAGCAACGCTGTTTGCCGTCCGGTCATTCCGCCGAGCGCTTCGCAACACCCGAGGACGCCGCACGGCCTTTTGACCGAGGCCGTTTCGTGATGGACTTGATGCGGTGACCGCAGATCGGCAATAGTCCGGCGTGCAGGAACCCGGTGCAACCGGTGGGGGAGCAAACGTTGTCTCGTCAAACTCGAATTCTTGCGGGCGGCGGCGTCGCACT
>JAYUFA010000473.1:0-9759 GCA_043738925.1 Actinomycetota bacterium | reverse complement strand
GTTATCGCCCGGCACCTCGTGGAAACGTCGCGCGACCCCTTCAGGGAAGCAGACCACCTTGATGCCAATGGCCTTGCAATGTTCCAGCTCGGCGATCGCTTCCGCAGGCGTGTGCATCGGGATCATCGCCGCGGCGGTCATGCGATCACCGAAATCGCCGTACACGTCGGCGTAGAACTCGTTGTAGCCGTGACACAGTCCTTGGCGAAGCTCGTCGTCACGCTCGGCGCAGGTGAGCAAGGTGTTGGTGGGATACAGCACGCTGTAGTCGATGCCGATCTCGTCCATGCGCTCGTGGAGCAACGCAGGCAACGTGGCCGTCGCACGATCGCGTACGTTCACCGTTTGCGTGCCCCACCATGCTCCTTGGGGCGTGCGTGTGCGTATGCGCTCGTCAAAGGTGCGTGGACGTTGCGAGAGCTTCGCGATCGGGCCCCGGTCGAGCCATGCCTGAAAGCGCGGTGCACCGAGCGTCTCGCGCAGATAGGGGTACGTGGCCTCGACGATCTCGAGCATGTGCCCGTCGGCGTCGATGATCGGGTGACCTGCCTGCGCGCGAACTTCAGCGCTCGTGCGAACCATGTGACCCCTTTGCTCGCGGCCGATACTACGCACCGTTGTCGCCTTCGCGAGACTGACGCCCACTCACACACGACAAAGGACCTTTCATGGGCGACAAGCCAACCGTCATCGTCGATACGGCCGCCGCGCCGCCAGCCGATCTCGTGTGCGAGGACATCACGGTGGGCACAGGCGTCACTGCTGCGGCGGGCCAAACGGTGGACGTGCACTACGTCGGCGTGGCGTGGAGCACCGGAGGTCAGTTCGACGCGTCGTGGGATAGGGGCGACCTCTTCACGTTCTCGCTCGGTCGCGGCCAGGTCATCAAGGGCTGGGACGATGGCGTAGCCGGGATGCAAGTGGGCGGCCGCCGACGCATCACGATCCCGCCGCACCTCGGCTACGGAGCGCATGGCGCGGGCGGTGTCATCAAGGGCGGCGAGACCCTCGTGTTCGTGGTCGACCTCATCGACGTGCGCTGAGGCGCTCTACCTATCCGCGAACCTCTCTCGACTCACACCGTGGGAGTCTCGCCGCGGCGGTGGCGGGTGGTGCGATGCACGGGGTCCTTGTCGAACTCGGGGATCACGTTGTCGCCGAAGAGGCGAATGGTCTGCATGACGTGCTCGTCGGACTGGCCGAATGGGAGTCCGAACGACAACTGATCCATGCCCATTGGCTCCCACTGGCGGAGTTGGTCGCACACCTCGCCGGGCGTGCCTGCCAGCAGCGCGCCGACTTCGATGGCGGCCTCGACATCGGCGAACGTGGGCTCGGGTGGTTGCGCCGGCCAGATGGGCGCACCCTCGGGTGTGGGAAAGGTGTCGTGGTAGAGATAGACGAGCGAGACGTGATACGCACTCTTGCGTGCCGACTCGTAGGCGATCTCTCGCGCCTCCTTGGTCGTGTCCGCACACACGACCGCGGTGGTGATCATCACATTGTCGTTCACGAACTGACCGACGGGGTTCGCCTTCGCGATCGCGTTCTTGTACGCCGCTATGGGCGGTCCCATCTCGTTGATCGCGCCGATCGTGAATCCGAGCACACCCATGCCGTGCAGCGCCGCCTTCTCGTAGGTCGGAAGGTTCCCTGCCGCGACCCACATCGCCGGGTGGGTCTTGCCGCCTCCGTAAGGCTTCGGGAGGATATTGCGCGGCGGCGTGTCGAAGGAGGTTCCGTGGAACTCGTAGGCCGTCGTTTCCCACATCTTCTTGAACTCCCAGATGACCTCCTCCCACACCTCTTTGGTTTCGGAGGTCTTCAGGTTGAAGGTGCCGACCTCCCAGCTGCCTGCACCACGACCGCAGCCGAACTCGAAGCGCCCCTTCGACAGGTGATCGCACATCGCGATGCGCTCGGCCAGGCGAACCGGATGATTCGTGATTGGGTTGAGCGGCCAAATGCCCGAGCCGATGTGGATCCGCTCGGTGAGCGGAAAGCAGTACGGGATGAACGACTCGCTCGCCGACAGATGTGAGTATTCGGCGAGAGCGTGATGCTCGCTGACCCAGGCGTATTTGAAGTTGTGCTTGTCAGCCGCAACGATCAGATCGACGTCGAGCATGCAAGCGGCGTGCTCGGTGGCCGGATCGTGCGCCGTCGGCCCGTAGATCGGCATTTGAACGAAGATCCCGAATTCCATACGTGTGCCCCCCGGCTGTAGGTGTTGGCCGCACCGTAGACGCGCGAAGCCGCAGTCAGCTTCTCGCCACGCCGGCCACGGCAAAGATCGTCCCCGTGGCCCAGTCGCCCACGATGACACTTCCGTTCGACGCGAGGGTCACGGGCATTGGATTGGCCATGCCGAGCAAGAACGTTGACGCCGTGCCGTGGTATCCGTGGACGTCCTTGGTGAGCGCGACACGCTCGACTTTGCCCTGTGCCCACTCCGCGACGATTGCCGACGCGGCGAGCTTCGGACCGAGCTCGCCGATCACAATGGCGACACCGCTCACCGCCGCGTGTGGATCGAGGGTCGCGACCGGCTGTGGCCGCTGGGCGCACCGCGCGGTTTTCTGCCCCCAGCATTCGGGAAAGCCCCAGTTCTCGCCTTCGCTCACCACGGCGAGCCAGTCACCGGGCGTCTTCGCACCGAGGTCGTCGCGTTGATTGACGGTCGCGAACAAGTCAGCGGTACCGGGATAGAACGTCAGCGCGATCGGCGCACGGAGGCCGCTCGCATAGACACGGTGCTCGGAGCCGTCGGGGCGAAAGCTCAGAATGGCCGCCGATGACGGCGATGTCGGCACACAGTGATCGCACGGTGCAGACACACCAAGCAGCAGTCGACCGTCGGGAGCGACGGCCAATCCGTTGACCTCGCCAACGTCGGCCGGCAAGGCCAGCACCGTCGTATGCGCTGCGAACGAGGTTCCGTCGAAACCGACATACGCGTCGACCCCACCCTTGGCCGCCACATACAGCGTCGTTCCTTGCCACAGAAGACCGAGCGGCGTGTGCAGGCCCGTGATCACCGGGTGGGCGGTCTCGCCCGCCTGCGACGCGAGCAGCACGGCGTCGGCGTCGGTGTCGTCGTACGCCGCGGTCGCGATCCACAACCGACCATGGTTATCGAATGCGAGCGCCGAGGCATGCACGGCACCGTTGGTATACGTCGTCGCAACCAGACCGGCCGGACCCCGCAAGCCGGCCCCGATGGGCACCAATGACGCGCGATCTGCTGATCCCCCACACGATGCGAGGAGGGAGACCAGCAGAACGGACACGACAAGAAGGACGCGCCAGGCGCGTTGACTCACGTGTTGGCGGCGTAGGAGGAGTTCGCTGTACCGGGTGCGGGAGCGTTGCCGCCCATGTTCGGGCAGTTGGCCCCACCGCCATGGTGGTGGCGAGGGCCACCGGTACCTGGCGTTCCGGAACCACCGGCATCGGTGCCGCTGGGTTGTTGCCCACTCGGCGCAACGGTCGTGGTCTGAGCCCACGCCGCCGCAGCACCACCCGTGACGAGCGCACCGACAACGGCGAGCGCAGAAACCGCATGTTGAGGACGAAATTTCACTTCGTTCACCTCCCTCCGCGATAGATGTGCTGCGATCTTGCGCCCTCCAGGTAAGGATTGGGTAGGACGCGAGGATCACGCGCCCGTAAAGCGGGGCTCGCGGCCCTCGGCGCGCGCTGCCCGGAACTCGGCGGCGTCATCGCTCTTGTTGAGCAGCGTCTGGAAGAGCTGCTCGTCGGCCATCGCCGCCCGAAGCGACGGCTCGCCGAGGTGCTTGATGACGCGTCGAGCGAGGCTCACGGTCATCGTCGGCGCAGCGGCGATCTTGGCCGCCATCTCGAATGCCGTTTCATCGAGCTGTTCACGCGGCACGACACGCGACACGATCCCGTGCGCGTACGCCTCCGCCGCATCCATCGGGCGGCCGGTCAATACCATGTCGCTCGCTACGCCGTGCCCACAGATTTGGTAGAGCCGTCCGACGCCACCGGTGTCGGGGATAACGCCGTGGTTGATCTCGGGCAGCATGCACCGCGCGCCTTCGGCCGCGATGCGAATGTCGCAAATGAGCGCCCGCTGGAACGACGCGCCGATGGTCCACCCGTGCATGGCCACGATGATCGGCGCATCGATATCGAAGATCTGCTGGATGCTTTCGATGCCGCGACGCATGAGTTCGCTGTGCGGCATCGTCACTTGACCACCGCCGATGGCCGCGACGTCGCGACCTGAGGAGAACGACTTGCCCTCGCCGCGCCACACGATTGCGCGGACATCGCGCCGACCTTTCAACTCACGCAGCACATCGAACAACTGGGTGTCCATGTCGTCGTTGAAGGCATTGTGCTTCTCGGGATTGTTGTTCGTGATCACGGCGATAGTGCCGCGGTACGCGAGATCGACGGTGCCGGCCATGACAGCTCTCCTGAGGACAGTTCAGTTGGGTGACGAAGGACATGCGCGGATAGGTAAAGCGTCGCGGGCGAGCCCTCGACATCTCGCCTGTTCCAGGCGAGATCAACGACGGTGTTGGTGGGTCGGATGCGCCTATCGGCGCATCCTCTATGCCGCAGACTACGTGATCGGCGCGGCGAGCCAATGATGAACGGTTGACTCGGTGAACTTCTGCTGACCTCCACGTGCGGCTCAGCGCCGCTTGGATAGCGTCGGTGTCATGGACCCGACCGTTGTGCATGTGGACTTCGAGCCAATCGACAAAGGCCACTTCGAGATTCGCTGGGATCTCGTCGGCGGCCCCTGCGCAGTCGATGTTGCCTACGGCACGACCCCGTTCACCATCGATCATGATCACCACCGCACGGTGGACGCCGCCGTCACCTCTGTTGGGCTCGCGGGGCTGGGCGAAGGCCCGCACTACGTGTCGGTCGCCCCGCACGGCGCTGGCCCCGCAATCATCGCCGGTGAGCGGCGGATACGGTTCGAGGGCCTCCAGAACTTCCGCGATCTCGGTGGGTACCGAACTGCCTCGGGCGCTCGCACTCGCTGGGGAGTCCTCTTTCGTGCCGACTCTTTGCACAAGCTCACGACGGCCGACCTACGCGCGTTCGAGCGGCTCGGCATGCGCTCGGTGTTCGACTTGCGGGGCGATCAAGAACTCGCGACGCATCCGAACATGGTGCCGGCCACCCAGTTGGCGGTGATTGGTCGACCCCTCACCGATGCCACGGTCGACGACGCAACGATTCGTGCCGAGTGGGCCGCGAGTGCCGACGGCGAGCGCATCCTGCGTGATTTGTACATCGGCATGCTCGTGCACAGCGGCCCACTCTTCGGTCGCCTGATCGGCACGCTCGCGGAGCCCGACGGCTTGCCCGCGGTGTTTCACTGTCATGCCGGCAAGGATCGCACGGGCATCGTCGCCGCACTCGTGTTGCTCGCGGTCGGCGTCGATCGCGAGACGGTGCTCGACGATTACGAACTCACCGCGCAGTACCGCAAGTTCGAGCACCAGCAGGACAGTTTCACGAACATGCTGAACCGCGGTCTGTCGCCCGAGGTGGCTGCTGGTGTGTTGTCCACACCACGATGGGCGATGAGCGATGCCCTCGACGCGCTGGAGAACCACCATGGCGGCATCGAGCAGTACCTCACGACCGAGGTCGGCTTGTCGACAGCGCAGCTCGACGCGTTACGCAACGCGCTGGTGAACTGAAGCTGGTCGCTACAGAAGCGCCACCGGATTCACTGGGCAGCCGGTGCCACCAACCACGCGCAGCGGGGCAACCGACAGTTGAAAGGCCCACTGTTCGGCATCGATGCACGCATCGGCGAGCGCCTGCAATGCCATGTTGTCGATGAGGTGAAGTCCGACTGCGGTGATACCGATTTGATGGATCGGAAACGGCCAACCCGCAACCGGCCCGGCCGGCATGTGGTCGGAGATGCCGTCGCTGCCGAGCACCGACACCCCCTTGGCCTTCAGCCAGCGTGCGCACTCGGGGTGCAAGCCGGCGAGCCCCTGCGAGAAGGGGCTCAGGTGGCCGCTGTGCGCGGTGCGTCTCGCATCACGCCCAGTGGAGATCACCACCATGTCACCGGGCTCGATACGCGTACGTGTTGATTGTTCGGCCGCGTCGAGATCGGCGATCGTGACGCTTTGGTGGGGCTCGAGATACGCAACACCGCGCGTATGCGGCACATCGAGAAAGATGCAGCGGCCGACCAAGCCGTCAACCGCGGCCATGATGCTGTTGCGTAACGCGCCGTTGCTGCGCACGTCGGTCGGTGGAAAGCCGTTGTACATCTCGCCGCGCACGAACATGTGGCACAGCGCATCGATGTGCGTGATGCCCAGCCCGTGCACGTTCGTACCGACGTAGTCGCCGGTTGCCTCATAGCCAGGGATGCCAGTGGCCCCAAGTGCGTCGCCCGCGGTGATCATGTGATGACAGCCGGGTATTGGCGTCTCGGCCGACGGCATCACCGGGAAATCGTGGGCGCAACTGATCGCGACACCGTGCGTGACCGACGCCGCACCGCGCCTGCGAGCGGCGTCGTCGAGCAAGTTGAGCGCGCCGCGCTGATCGCTCGCTCCCCACCGCCCCCAGTTCTTGCAGGACTCGTACAAGTCGTCGAGTTCGGCTGCACTCAGTTGGTACTCGGGCACGTCGATCACGTAGCTCCTCTGGTTCAGGCGTTCGTCAGTGTTCGGCCGGGCAAGGTGTCGAGCGCATCGATGGTTGGTGCACCATCGCGTCGTATCGGCACGCCATTCACCAGAACGTGCGCCACGCCGGTTGGCTGGTCGGCGATGAGCCGCTCGCCGTGAGCGGGCATGTCTTTGACCCGACGAATCGGGCCCGTTCCAAGTTGGTCCCAGTCGAGTACGACGACGTCGGCCGGCGACCCTTCACGCAGGTAGCCGCGATCGGTGCACAAGACATCAGCGATCTCGCCGCTCAACTTGCGAATGCCAGCCTCGACGCTCATCACACCGCGGTCGCGTACCCATCGGGACAGGAAGTCGGTGGGCATCACCGCGTCGCAGATCTGACCTACGTGCGCGCCGGCGTCGCTGAGACCCATGATGCACCCGTCGCCTTGCAGCAATGCGCTGACGCCGTCGATGTCGTCATTCGCGAACGTGATCTCGACACGTGTCGCCAAGCCATCAGTGACGCTGATGTCGCACAAGGTGTTCCAGGGTGTCGTGCCGCGTTCACGCGCGATTTGGCCGATGGTGCGGCCGACGAGCTTTGAGTTGCACAGACTCTCGACGAGCGTCATCGTGTCCCATCGCGAGGTGAGCAGTCCGTTCGCATCGAGATCAGTCTGTACGCGTGTTCGCCAGGCGCGATCGGCGAAGAGTTCCGCCCGCCGATCGGAACTGAGCGCGACCAACTCCTTGAACGATCCCATCGTGTAGAAGGACGTCGGTTCGACCATGAGCACCTGTTGCGTGATCGGGCGACACGTGACCTGTACCCACACGTCTGCGCCGGCAGAACGACCCTCGACGTGGTGCTGCAACTTCTGTCGGTAGTCACCCCGTGTTGTCGCGGTGGCCGGATAGGTGAGAATCGACGACCAGTTCAGCCGCCGCCCTGTGGCGCGCTGGAAGTCATACACCCATGCGTACGTCTCGCCGGGCGCGACGTGCACGACGCCCTGGCCGAGCGTGGACGGCACCCGCAACAGCGCTTCGGTCTCGGCCTGCGAGGCTGCGATCGAAGGCACCGGTCGTCCGCCGTCGCCGAGATGGAACCCCGCGCGATCAGTAGATACGCCAAGCGCGCCGCCGAGTATCGAGTCGGCGATGAGGCGTTGCATCTCGACGATCTCGTGCTCGTTGGCCTCGCGCTCGTACGCCTCTTGGCCCATCACGTAGAGCCGCACGGGCGTATGGCCGACGTAGCCGCCGAAGTTGAGCAGTGTGCCGCGGCGGCGCACTGCGCCCAGGTACTCGGCATACGTTTCGAAATCCCAGTCGACGCCGGCCTCGAGCGTGGCGACGCGCATGTCCTCGACCTTGTCGAGCGTGCGAAGGAGCGAGGCTCGATCGGCAGGACGCGTAGGCGCGATGCTGTAGCCGCAATTGCCCGCAACCACGCTCGTCACGCCGTGCCAGCACGATGGGCTGAGCGTGGCGTCCCAGAGCACCTGCGGGTCGTAGTGGGTGTGCATGTCAATGAAGCCCGGAGCCACGAGCAGCCCCGTGGCGTCGATCTCGATGTCGCCGCGCACCGTTGGGGCGAGTTCGGTCACCCTTCCCTCACGAATGCCCACATCAAGACGGCGCGCCGGTGCGCCCGTACCGTCGACCAACGAACCGCCGCGTATGGCCAGCTGCTCGGTCACTTCGGCCTCCTCCCGACGCCCGCCCCTCGGGTCGGCGCATCGCGTAGGTTACGCGCCGGAACGCTCACGCGAGGGAGACACGTCATGGGACGACTCGACGGCAAGGTTGCCATCATCACCGGAGGAGCACGCGGCCAGGGTGCGAGCGAGGGCGCCCTGTTCGTCGCGGAAGGCGCGACGGTGTACCTCACCGACGTGCTCGTCGATGATGGGGCAAAGACCGCAGCCGACATTGGCGCCACGTTCATCGAACATGACGTGAGCGACCCGGCGCAATGGGCCGACGTCGTTGAACGAGTGATCGCCGCCACCGGCCGCGTCGACGTGTTGGTCAACAACGCCGGCGTTCTGCATTGGGCCCTGATGACCGAGACCCCGCTTGACGTCTGGAATCGTGTCGTTGCCGTCAATCAGACCGGGGTCTTCCTCGGGATGCAGGCGGTCGCTGCGACGATGAAGGCGCAACGCAGCGGCTCGATCGTCAACATCTCCTCGATCGCCGCCATGCGCGGCGCGAGCCCGTGCTTTGCGTACGGTGCCACCAAGTGGGCGGTGCGCGGCATGACCAAGGGGGCGGCGCAGGAACTCGGCCCGTTTGGCGTGCGCGTGAACTCCGTACACCCCGGCATCATCGACACGCCAATGATGGCCGATCAGCCACTGGACGCGATGGCTGAACGCGTCCCACTGCGGCGCTTTGCGTCCGCTGATGAAGTCGCGAAGCTCGTCCTGTGGCTTGCGAGCGACGAGGCCGCGTACGCATCGGGCGCGGAGTTCATTCTCGACGGCGGACAGACCGCGTGAGCCGCACGGCGCGGCCGCACGGCCGCCAGCAGGCGAACGAAGAGACGCGGAGCCACACGGCGCGGCCGTATGGCCGCCAGAAGGCGAACGAAGAGATCCTGAGCCGCACAGGATGAGTGTGGATATCGATTTTCGTGGCCGGACAGCGCTGGTCATCGGCGGTGGTGGCGGGGGCATCGGTACGGCGGTGGTCGACGTGTTGGCGCGTGCGGGTGCCGACATTGGCATCATCACCAACGTCGCCGAGCACACCTCGGCGTCGGTGGCCCACGTCGAGTCGTTGGGCGCCAAGGCGGCGGGCACGACGCTCGATGTGATGGACGAAGCCTCGCTCGTCGCTGGAATCGCCGCGCTGGCGGCGCAATTGGGCCCGTTCCGTCACCTGGTGAACGTGGTCGGCGGAGCGTTGTCCGACGATTGGCACCGCACGTCGGAGTACGACATGGTGTCGTTCGACCGTGTCGTGAGTCGCAACGTTCGCTATGTCGTCGTGTCGTGCCGCGAGGTGGCGCGGGTCTTGCTGGCGCAGCAGTTGAGCGGCTCGATCGTGAACCTGTCGTCGGTCGCGGCTCGGGGTACACCGTTGCTCGCCGCGTACGGTGCGTCGAAGGCCG
>JAYUFA010000472.1:0-3718 GCA_043738925.1 Actinomycetota bacterium | reverse complement strand
AAAGAAGATCACGAGGTGATCGAGCAGCGCTTGGTGGATCTCGCCGAAGTCGTCGTCGCCCAGTGTGCGCACGTCGACGCCCCGAATCTCGGCGCCGATGTGGCCGGTGAGCGGCGCGATCTCGATCACGGCGCTACTTCAGGTCCGCGTGCTTCACGACCGTCGCCTTCGGGGTCTCGACGTCACCCTCGGGCAGGAAGAACCGCCAGAACACCGTTCCGCTCGGTCGACCTTCGGTGTCGATCCAATTCGGCACGCCAGGGTCGACGTGGGCAAGGACCATGCGGAAGCTGCCGTCGGCCTCGAGCGTGGTGTTCGCACGATTACGGCTGACCTGGCGATTGACGTAGTCGTACATCTGCGAGAAACGGTTCCAGAGGCAGACATTCGCGAAGCGACATTCGGGCCAACGGCCGGTGATGACGAGCGCCTCATCAGGACCGATGTGGTACGGCGCCATGGTGTACGCCGCGTCGAACGCGGAGAACGCGAGATTGCCCGGCACGACCGGCTTCGGAAACACGTTCGGCGTTGAGCCGACGAACGAAGGCATCTGCGCCGGGTTGGGTCGCACGGCGCCGACGGTCTTGTCGCGAACATGATTGACAACCCGCGTCAGCGCATGTGCCACGCGCTCATCGTTCCACTTCGGCGGCGCAGGCTTCGGGTTGATCGCTGCGATGGCCAACGGTACGTGCAACGTCTGTGACGCCGATGCAGAGATGGGCCACTCGAAGTAGTGCCGCGTGGTGATGCGTCCGCCAGCTGCGGGAATGGCCAGCCAGTTTCGCTCGGCCGGCGCACCGCCGAGACGGATCACGTAGTTTCCCGCGGTGTCAATGTCCATGTCGTTGTCGCGCAGTACGCCCGATGTGGCGGTGGCATATTTGCCGTCGACCGCGCCGGCTTCCATCGTGAAACTCGTATAGACCGCGCCCGCTGTGTTGCCCGTGACGCGGTAGCTCTGATCGGCCGACACCGGAGTCTCGAAATAGACCGCGTCGGAGTTGTCGCCGGTGAAGCTGCGCGTCGGCGAGACGATGCGCACAAACACGGGGCGATCTGGGTCGGACTCCTGATGGGCGAACAGCGCGCTCTGCACGATGTGGCTGAGATTGCGGTACGCCTCGGCCGTGTCGTCGACCTCGGTGACGTTCCACTCAGGGCCCGTGACCCGCTCCCCGGCGTCGCGCAGCAGCTCGACCAATTCGTTCCACGCCGCGCGGCTCTTGCTCTCAGCCATGGTGCCCCCTTCGATGCCGCCGATCATCGCACACCTCGTCCAGCCGAGGCCGGGCCGGGTTACCCCTCTTTGATGACCACGGACGTGATCGTGATCTTCTCTTTCGGGGGTACGCCGTTGTTGGCGGCGTTGCCCGCGGCGTCGAGCGCCTTGATGGTGGCATCGCTGCCGACCGCGAGACCGAACAGCGAATAGCTCGGCGGCAGCGCGACACCGCTTGCGCCGGTGATCACGAAGAACTGACTACCATTGGTGTTCGGACCCGAGTTCGCCATGGCGAGCGAGCCGATCTTGTACGAGCCAGCCTTTGGTAACTCGTCAATGAACTTGTAGCCCGGACCACCCACGCCTGTTCCCAGCGGATCACCGCATTGCGCGACGAATCCCGGAATGATCCGGTGGCACGACAGACCATCGAAGTACTTGTTCCGAGCCAATGCCACGAAGTTGTTCACCGTGAGCGGTGCGGTCTTCGGGTCGAGGTTGACCGAGAGAACACCCTTGTTGGTGGTGATGGTCGCGACGTAGGTCTTCGTCGTGTCGATGCAACGCTTGAACGGTGCCGTGAAGGATCGCACTGCCGTCGCCACGCCCCCGGCGGCGGGGCACTCGGTGATGCCATAGCCATCGGGGCCCGTGACACTGGCGGGGCGCACCGTTGTGGGCGATGCGCCGGCTCCTGTTCCCGTAGAGCCGGTGATCGCTGGCGTCGCGCTTGCCCCGCTCGCTGCCAATTTGGCGCTGGTGGCGGTTGCGCCGCTTGCACCGGTGTTGGCCGCGGTCTGCAGCACCTTGCCGCTGCTGCCACACGCGCTGAGCAGTAGCCCCCCGGCAACCATGGCGCCCCACTGGCGTCGCTTGCGCGTCATAGGCCGACCTCTCACTCGTCAAGGCGCGTCTCCAGTCGCGCGCAGAGGAACGGTACCCGTGCGACGCCGTCATCGGTTGTCATCGCGCCGCGATCGACGCCTGACCGCGTGGTCGTCGAAGGCTGATCGAAAACCGAGTCGAGGGTGTATGTGTCAAGCTCCCGGTCTCGACATGGTGCATGCAAGCACGAAGGAGTCTCGATGTTCGATCTCACTGGACGCGTCGCCCTGGTCACGGGCGCCGGTCAAGGCGTCGGTGCCGGCATTGCGAGGGCTTTGGCCGCGCAAGGTGCTTCGGTCGCGGTCAACGACGTGCGCGCTGATCGCGCCGAACAGGTCGTGGCCGAGTTGCAAAGCACCGGAGCGAGAGCCGTGGTCGCGCTGTTTGACGTAACCGTGTATGCGTCAGTGCGTGATGGCGTTGTTGCGGCGGTTGCTGCGCTCGGCCCCATCGACATTCTCGTCAACAACGCCGGCAATGGTGGCCAGCACGGCATGAAGCCGGCGCAGTTCCGCGGTTCCGATCCCGACACGTGGCACGCGCCAATCGACGTAAACCTCTATGGCGTCATGAACTGTTGCCACGTGGTCCTCGATGCAATGTACGAGCAAGGGTTCGGCCGCATCATCACGATCGCCTCCGGCGCGGGGATGGTGGGCTTACGCATCGGCGTGTCGCCTTACGCTGCCGGTAAGGGTGGCGCGATTGGATTCATGCGTCATCTTGCGGTCGAGAATGCGCGTAAGGGCGTTACGGCGAACTCCATCGCGCTGGGTCTCATGACCGGGAACGAGGGCAGCGACGTCACGTCGTCGCTCGCGCAACAAGTTCCTGTCGGCCGTCTCGGTCGTCCCTCCGATATCGGCGCATTCTGCGTCTATGTGGCGTCGAACGAGGCCGAATGGTTCACCGGTCAGACCGTGCACGTGAACGGGGGCTCGGTCACCAGCTGAGAAGCACGGCTCGAAGGCGCGCGTTCTCAACAGGTAGGTTCGTCCCATGGCAACAGTCTTCGTCACGGGCGGCACGGGTCTCATCGGCTCGAACATCTGCGAGCAACTTGTCTCGCGGGGCGACACGGTGCATGCGCTCGCTCGTCCCGGCAGCGACACAGGGGCCTTGCGCGAGATGGGTGTGGTCATCGTCGATGGTGACATCACCAGCGCGGCGAGCGTGCTTGGCGCGTCGTCCGGTTGCGAGTTCGCGATCCACTCAGCCGCGGTGCTCGGCGGCGCGAGCCAGGACATGGGCGAGCATCAACGCGTCAACACCGGTGGCGTGTCCAACGTGTTCGACGCGGCCGAAGCGCACGGCATGACGAAGGTGGTCACGCTCGGTACTACCACCTACTTCCACTTTGAGGACGCGCCACTTTCTGAACGGTCGCCTTTGCATCCCGATGCGGCGAAGGATCCGTACACGCAGACCAAGCGGGGTGCGTTCCTCGAGGCGATGCGTCGCGCTGATGCCGGTATGGACGTGTGCGTGGTGATTCCCGGCGGCACGTTCGGTCCGGCGCCGTGCGTGCAGCGTTCGATGGAGGCACCGAGCTACAACCTGCGCATCGTGCTCGGCTCCGAGGGCAAGTTCGCCGAGGCGGTGCAG
>JAYUFA010000471.1:0-3735 GCA_043738925.1 Actinomycetota bacterium | reverse complement strand
CCTCGCGGTGATAGTTGTGCGTCGCGCTCCCCATGCCGCCGACGTACATGCCCGTAAGGGGCTTCTTCGCGTCGATCGCGGCGCGCACGTCGTCGGTGATCTCGACCGTGATGCCGGTGAAGATGTCGAAGTCTGCGAGCGTGCGCCCGTCGGTGCGTTGCGCGAAGCCTGCCCGCAGCGCGTCGCCGTGGACGGTCATGCCATCGGCACCGAAGCCCATCGGCAACCAGCCATCGCACAGCTCGGCCGCCAACGCGGTGTTCATCGGTCCACCCGACGCCATCCATAGCTCGATGCCGTTCGTCGAGTGCAGGATCGACTTGAGGGCCTTGCCCTGGCCGACCGAACCGGGACCACGGTACGGCAGCGAGATCTCGGGTCCGTCGTGGCTCACCGGCTCCTTGCGATCGATCACCTTGCGCACGATGGTGAGGTAGTCGCGCAATCGGGCGTTCGGCTTGCCCCATGGCTGGCCGTACCAACCCTCGACGATCTGAGGCCCCGACACGCCGACGCCGATGATGACGCGCCCGCCGCCCGCCAGCGCGTCGATGGTCATCGCGTGCATCGCCAGCGTGGCCGGCGGGCGAGCCGCAAGCTGCACCACCGCAGTACCCAACTTGATGCGTGTCGTGAGCGCGGCCAAGTACGCGAGCGGCGACAACGCATCGCACCCGTATGCCTCGGCTGTCCATACGGAGTGAAAGCCGAGCTCCTCGGCGAGGCGGATCTTCTCGATCGGCACTTCGAGGCGCGCACCGCGGTACATGTCGAGACCCAAGCCGAGCTTCATCGTGCCCCCGTCGTGGCCCGCCGCGCGCGGTCCGGCTCGATCATCGCCCGTTCGCGAGCTGCGTGCCACCCGGAGGGGTCGTCGGCAACCTCTCTGCTCCGGTCGAAGCACTATCGTGCGGCCGTGTTCGTGATCGGGCTCACCGGCGGCATCGGGTCCGGTAAGACCACGGTGGCCGCGATGCTGGCCGCGCATGGCGCGTACGTGATCGATTGCGACGCTCTCGGCCGTCTCGTCGCGGAGCCCGGCGGGCGGGCCTACAACGCGATCGTCGCCCGCTTCGGCACCGGCGTGGTCGCAGCCGACAAACGCATCGATCGACCCGCGCTAGCCGCCATCGTATTCAACGACCACGCATCGCTCGCGGACCTCAACGCGATCACGCACCCGGCCATCGACGCCGAGATCATCGATCGTCTCGCCGTACTGCCCGGCGACGCAATCGCCGTGCTCGACATGGCGGTGCTCACCGAGTCGAAGCTCGGCGCGGGTATCTACCATTTCGTGGTAGTGGTCGAGGCCGAACCCGAAGGCCGCGTCACGCGGCTCATCGAGCGAGGGCTCACCGAGGCCGACGCCCGCGCTCGCATGGCGTCACAGGCAACCGACGAACAGCGCCGCGCCATCGCCGATGTGGTCGTGAACAACCGTGGTGACCTGAGCTTGCTCGCGAGCGACGTCGATGCGCTGTGGGCCACACTCGTGCAGCGCGCCGGCCCCGGCGCGTCGGGGCCGGCGCGCGATTCGTTGGAGTCCTGACCCCCGCTGCGGTGGGTGGGGGTCCAAAGTTCGCTGGGACGGCCTTCTACACTCGGGCCGTGCATTCGCCACCCGCGCCGAGCCGCCGCGCTCGGGTCATCGTCGCCGCGTTGGCGATGGGCAGCTTCGGGGCCAGCTTCCTTGTCGCGGGATGGCTCTTCCCACACCTCTCGGCAAACAACGACGAGGCCGTCTACCTGCTTCAGGCGAAGACCATCGAGCAGGGTTCGCTGACCTTGCCGGCCGCGCCCTACGACGACTTCTTCCGGCCGTGGATGTCGGGCCCCAACGGCGACCGTCAAGTGCTCGTGTTCCAACCGGTGTTTCCCGCAACGCTTGCCTTGGCGGACACACTGTTCGGCACCACCCGGGTCGCGCCCGCCGCCATCACGGCCGGCTGTGTGCTGTTGATCTTTTCGTTCGCGTACGCCGCGCTACGCAACGAACGCATCGCGCTCACTGCGGCGGCGCTCCTGGCGTTGTCACCCCTCACACTCGTTCACAGCGGCATGTATCTCGAATACCTGTACGCGTTGATGCTTGAGCTGGCAGTACTCGGCCTCGTGCTCAAGTCCGCGTGGAGCTACACGCGCCTGCGGCTGCTGGTCGCAGGTCTGCTGCACGGGCTGCTGTTCTTCATGCGTCCGTTCGATGCCATCTTGTTGGGCGGCGTCATCGTCGCGATGCAGTTCGTACCGCGCCGAAAAAGCGTACGCGGCGCGCTGAGCACGATCGGCGTCGTCGCCCTCGCCGCGGTGCCCGGGGTACTTACGTGTTTCGCGTACAACCATTGGGTCACCGGCGGATACCTACGCTTCCCGTTGTGGGCGATCGGCGGCAAGAACGACCTTGGCTTCGGCCACCGCTTCATTGCTGCTGGTGCACCGGTGATCAACTTCCGCTTCACGGATGCGTGGATTGCAATTCGCCAGAACGTCCGATCGTTCCCGCATTGGCTCGCGGGTGGCGTGATCTCGGTGCCCATTGGTGCGTATGGGCTGTGGCGACTCCGCCACGAACGCACCGTCAGCGTGCTCGTTGCGATCGCCGTGCTGTTCCCGGTCGGCTATCTCTTTTATTGGGGCAACGTGCTCATCGTGTTCGGTCGCCGCACGATCGGACCGCACTACTACCTCGCGCTTTTGATCCCCGCTTGCATCAGCGTGGCTGCTGGCATCGACGCATTGGCGCAACGCGGCCGCGTGCTCCTCGGTGTTTCGCTCGTCGCGCTGTTCGGCGCGACCATCGTCGAGCTACCCGACAAGATCGATCGCAATCAGACCTACGCCGATCGTGTCGCGGCCGAAGACGACGCGATCCATCGTTCCGTCGTCAATGATGCCATCGTCGTTCTGCCGATCGCTGCTGACGGTGCCTATGTCATGCACCCCCGCGGCTGGTTGGCGAACGAACCCGACCTTCGAGGCCGCATCGTGTACGCCGCTGATCGCGGTGGCGAAAACGTCCAGCTGTTCGATCGCTTTCCGACGCGCGACATTTGGCGCTTCCAGTCGGTGCTCACGGCCGATGGTCGATTCCGGCCCGACATGAAGGCCCTCACGCGAGTGCCCGTCGAAGGCAGTCGCACGCTGCCGATACGCGTACGCAACACCACCAAGCAGCCGGTGGTGATCTTCCGCGTCGACACCGGCGCCGCGATCGCGTCCTGCGTGATCGATCGCTCCGGCGCGCAAGACGCGGTGTACGAGCTACACGCCACCGTCGACGCACGCGGTGTCACGTTGGCATGTCCTGATGGCGAGGCGACTGCCGTATGGCGTGACGGTTCGGGAACCGTCGCCATCGGCGCGGCGTTCGGGCCGAACGAGGACATCGGATTTTCACAGGTCAGCGAGTACCGCATCTGGTATCGGCACGCAGACGATGCCACCACGTTGATCGCCCCGGCCGAGCAATGGCGTCGCGATCCAGCGCCTACGCAGCGATGGCGCGTGACCGATGACGACGAGGCGATCAACCTCTCGCTGCGCTGACCCGCCAGGGTGACGACACTTCATCTATCCACCGTTGTGCGGCCGGCCGAGTCACTGGGTCCAGTGTCGGGTTTGTGTGGATCGGAGGCGTTGCGGATCAGGAGATCGCACGTCTCGATTCTGTTACGAACATCGGTATATTTCGCGTCTATTAGAGTTGCATAAGGAACGGGCGTTCGGTAGAGTTTT
>JAYUFA010000470.1:0-9897 GCA_043738925.1 Actinomycetota bacterium | reverse complement strand
CTTTCTTCACCACGGCACCCGTTCGGTGATCGGCGCGCCGGGAGACGCACACGTCGACACCTTGCTCGCGTCCGCGGACGTGGTGATCGAATCGTTTCCTGCCGCGGTGTTCGACGCGCTTGAACTGCCGACGCGACACCCGGGGCTCGTATGGCTGTCGATCACGCCATACGGACGCACCGGGCCGTACGCGACGCGACCGACTACCGAGTTCATCATCCAGGCCGAGTCTGGCGCGCTCGCCGGTCGCGGCAGCCCCCATCATGAGCCCATCATGGCCGGCGGACGCATCTCCGAGTGGGTGGCCGCAACGTTCGCGTCGGTCGCCGTCACTGCGGCTGCGCGACGAGCTCAGCACACGGGTCACGGCGAGCACATCGACTATTCGATCGCCGAGACCATGACCATCGCGGGCGGGAACTACGCCGAGTACTCGTACACGCTCAACGGCCGACCGCCGATCTCCAACGTGCACCGCACGTTCGAAACGCCCTCCATCGAGCCGACCACCGATGGTTACGTGGGGTTCTGCACCAACAGCCGCCAGCAGTTCGACGACTTTCTGCTGCTCATCGATCGTGGCGACCTTCTCGGCGACGACGAGCTCGCCAAGGCCGCGGTGCGCCAAGTGCGATGGGACGAGTGGAACGCGATCGTGCACGAGTGGACGACCAAGCACTCGACCGCCGACAGCGTGCGCCTGGCCGCGGAATTGCGCATACCAGTCGCGCCCGTGCACAACGGAGCCAACATCACCGAATGCGAGCACTTCGTCGCGCGCGGGGTGTACGTGAGCGATCCCACCGGCTCGTTTGTGATGCCGCGCCGCGCGTGGCGTTTGAACGACGTCGATCCGCCGGCACCGCAGCCGTCGCCGCGCCTCGGCGAGCACACCGGTCGCATCGAGGCGCGTGTGTCGTCGCGGCCGATCACGCCGACTTCGCTGCCGGCGCTGCCACTCGACGGCCTGCGTGTGCTCGACCTCACGGCATGGTGGGCGGGCCCCGTCGCGGCGGGAATGATCGCCGCGTTGGGTGCCGACGTTATCCATGTCGAGTCGATCGGCCGACCCGACGGCATGCGCATGACGGGCGCGCTCTACGGGATGCAGGGCGCGTGGTGGGAACGCAGCTCGCACTACTTGTGCGCGAACACCAACAAGCGGAATCTTACGCTCGACCTCACCGATCCCGAAGGTCTCTCGCTGCTCGAACAGCTCATCGCGCGCTGCGACGGCATCATCGAGAACTTCACACCACGAGTAATGGCCAACTTCGGGCTGACGTGGGAGCGCATCCACGAACTCAACCCGCGCTGCGTGCTTGTGCGCATGCCAGCGTTCGGCTTGTCGGGCCCATGGCGCGACAACACTGGATTCGCGCAGACCATGGAACAAGTCACCGGGCTGGCGTGGCTCACCGGGCACGCGTGGGATCAGCCGCGCATCCAACGCGGACCGAGCGACCCCAACGCCGGCATGCACGCGGCGTTCGCGTTGCTCGTCGGGCTGGCCGAGCGCGACCACACCGGCGAAGGCGTGCAGCTCGAGGTCACCATGGTCGAAGGCGCGTTGAACGCCGCGGCCGAGATCGTGCTCGAGTACTCCGCCTACGGAAACCTGTTGCAGCGCGACGGCAACCGTGTGCGTACGGCCGCACCGCAGGGCTTGTACCCCTGCGCCGGCTTCGAACGTTGGCTCGCGATTTCGGTCGAGACCGACGAACAGTGGCGCGGCCTATGCCACGCCGTAGGCCGGTCCGATTGGATTGATGATCCACGACTTGCGACCACTGCGGGCCGCGTCGCTCATCACGACGAGATCGATGCGCATCTTCGCTCGTGGGCGGCACGCGCCGACGCTCGCGAGCGTGCCGATCTGCTGGTCGTTCACGGTGTGCCCGCGGCCCGCGCACGCGACCCTCGCCTGTCGTTCGAGAACCCCCAGATGATCGCGCGGGGTTTTCACGAGCTCATCGAGCATCCCGTGGTGGGCACCCTGCTCACACCCGGCGTGCCATTTCGCTATGCGAGCGTCGAACGGTGGCTGCGCACTGCGGCACCCGTCCTCGGTGAGCACAATCACGAGATTCTGCACGACCTACTCGGCGTCGACGATGCTCGCCTGAGCGATCTCACCGAGCGCGGTGTGATCGGCACCCGACCACGCGGCGCCTGAGTACGCGTCCAACCGTTCCCGAACACCGCGTGACGAAGCGCTACTGCGCCGTGTAACCGCCTTCGACGGGGAGCGCGATGCCGATGACGAACGACGCCGCAGGCGAGCACAACCAGATCGCGGCCTCGGCGATCTCGCGGGGCGTGGCGAGTCGGCCGATCGGATGCAGGGCGACCACCTGCGCGAGGTTGTCGGCTGAGTCGCCCAACCAGTCGTCGACCATGCGCGTACGCGCCGTGCCGGGACAGATCGCGTTGACTCGAATGCCTTGCGTCGCGAACTCGAGCGCCGCCGTCTTCGTCAAGCCGATGACGCCGTGCTTCGCCGCGACGTATGGGCTCATACCAGGAAACCCGATGAGGCCGGCACCCGACGATGTGTTCACGATGGCCCCACCGTCACCGTGTTCGAGGATGCGCGGGATCTGATACTTCATGCCGAGGAATACGCCGGTGAGCATGACGCCGATACCGCGATTCCATTCGTCCTCGGGATAGTCAGGGATCGTGAAGCCGAGGCCCGGTATGCCCGCGTTGTTGTGCGCGAAATCGAGCCGACCGAACGCCGCGATCGTCGCGTCGACCATCGCGCTCACGTGGCTCGACTGTGCGACGTCGGCGTGCACGTACTCTGCGCGCCCGCCGGCCGCACGCACGAGCTTCGCGGTTTCGGCGCCGCCCACGTCGTCGACGTCGGACACCATCACCGCGGCGCCGTGCTCCGCGAACAGCAGCGACGATGCTCGTCCGATTCCCGATGCCGCGCCGGTCACGATTGCGACCTTGCCATCGAACATGCCCATGAGGTCCCCCAACGTTTGGTTGCCGGGAACCCTAGTGACGCTCGGATCGAACGATGCTCAACCGGCGCGTTGGTCCGCCGTCGGGGCATCAACCTCGGTCGGCTGATCCTCGTAGCGATCGGCCAACACCACCTGATTGCGCCCGCCGCGCTTGGCGCGATAGAGGGCTCCATCGGAGGCGGCGATCAGCTGCTCGTGACTCAGATCCGAACTCGACATCGCCACGCCATAGCTGGCAGTGAACGGCGGCGTGCCACCAACCTGCGACGCAAGCGCCAAGGCGTCCCGCAAGCGTTCGCACGCAGCCAACGTGTCCTCTGAGGTACACGAGGGCAGCGCGATCGCGAATTCCTCGCCGCCGTAGCGACACACGAGGTCATCGGGGCGGAAGCCTTGACGCAACACGCTGCTGAACATGCGCAGGGCACGGTCACCGGTCTCGTGGCCGTAGGTGTCATTCAGTACCTTGAAGTGGTCCAAGTCGGCCATGACCATCGCGTAGCCGACGCCATCTTGGCGCAGTCGTCGCACGCGGGCCTCGAACGCGCGGCGATTCATCAACCCGGTCACGGTGTCGGTTGAGGCCTGAAGTTGTGATTCGACCATCACGCGGAGCATGCCGATACGCGCACCCATCTGGTTGGCGAGCACTTCAACCTGGGGCCTGGTCGACGGATCCAGCGTGGTCGAAAGCGGGTCAGCACGGTGCACGACACCGACCGTTCGCCCCATGATCGACACGGGCACACACATGGCTGCGCATCGACCATATGGCCGGTCTCGAAGGTGCGAGCACGCGTCCAGGTTCTCGCTGTCATCGAACGTCTGCGTTTGCCCACGCCGCGCAGCGACGCAGCGGTCGGGGGATTCAACCATGCAGCCCGGACCCTCCGCGTTGGGGCCGGTCACCAAGCTGCGTTGCAAGTGCGCATGGCTGTTGTCAGCAAGCAGCACCTCGATGCTCGCGTCGGGCAACAAGTCACGCAACGCTCGGCCCACCGACGAAAGCACCTCCGCCTCGTCGTCAGCCATCTCGAGCGCGTTGGCCAAGCGTGTTTCGAACTCGCGGCGATGCGCTTCCTCGGTCATCTCCCGCTCGCGGGCGAAACTCAAGGCAAGCTGGTCACGACTGCGCCCCGTAGCGACCGTCGTGATGATCATCACCAGCGGCAGGGTCACCGCAACCGTGACGCCGGCAACCCATGTCATCATGCGCATGCCGTGCAGCCCGGGAGCGCTCGACGTCACCAGCAACCCGGCGAGCATGGTCACCACGAACTGGATCAAGAGCGAGAGCGGCATGATGCCACGCGTGCTCGAGCGCAGGCGCTGCTCGGCGTCGGCACGGTCCGCGTCGGTCACCAAGGTGTCGCCGGTTCGAGCAGAGCTGCGCATACTGCCCCGTCGGCCGCGCGCAACAAACTCGCAGCTCAGGGTGCCGGATGGGGCCTATTCTTGTGCGATTCATGAGAATCCGCCGCGAGGGTCGGCGCTCGTTGATCGAGCGCTGCGAGCCGCTCATCGAGCCGCTCGAGCGAGCCCGAAAGCTTCTCGGTGAGATCGCGGAGCTCTTGCACTGTTGCAACGTCTGACAAGGTCAATCGCAGTCCGGCCAACTCGCGCGCAAGATACTCGGTGTCGGCCTGTGTGCGGGCGCTGATCTCGCGGTCACTCTCTACCTGGGCGCGGTCACGATCGGCTTGGCGATTTTGCGCGAGCAGGATCAACGGCGCCGCGTACGCCGCCTGCGTCGAAAACACCAGATTCAACAGGATGAACGGATACGGATCCCACCCCGAATGGCGGACGTCACCGACGTTCAGCCCATAGGCAAGGTTGACGCCGATCCACAGCGCGACGATCACCGTCTGCATGACGAGAAACCGCGCCGTGCCGAGGAACCGGGCGATCGCCTCGGAGAAACGACCGAACTGCTCGGTGTCGTAATGCACACCAAAGCTGCGGCCACGGCGCGGCGTGGAGAGGTCGTCGCGGCGACGCACGAACCGGCTGGTCACGCGCGAGCGCCTCGCCGCGCGCGCCGCCACGTGGACGGCAACATGTGGTCGATCACATCGTCAACCGTGACCGCGCCGATGAGCCGGCGCGCTTCATCGCACACCGCTATCGCGACCAAGTCGTACGCAGCGAGCCGCGCCGCGACCTCGTCGTCGGCAAGATCGGGCGTGATGTACTCCGCATCGTCGATCGAGTCGTCGAGCAATGCCCACGGCGGCTCACGCAACAGCCGTTGGAAGCCAATCGCGCCGAGGAATCGACCGGTGGGTGTGGAGGTGGGCGGTTCGACGAGGAACACCTGCGCGGCGAGCGCCACCTCGAGATCGGCATCGCGAATTGCCGCGAGCGCGTCCGCGACCGTCGAACCGCTCGTGAGCACGACAGGGTCAGACGTCATGAGACCACCAGCTGTGGCCTTCGGATACGACAGCAGCCGACGCAACGGGGTGGCTTCCTCGTCGTCCATCGCGGCAAGAATCTCGGTGCGCGCGTTCTCGCCGAGTTCGCCCAGCAGATCGGCGGCGTCATCGGGTTCCATGTATTCGATAACCGAGGCCGCGCGTGCGACATCAAGCGCTTCGATGATGGTGACCTGCTCGTCCTCGGGCAACTCCTGGAGAACCTCAGCGAGGTGTTCGTCCTCCATCACGGCTGCCAGTTGCGCGCGACTAGCCACCGGCATGTCGCGCACGCGCTGAGCGGCATCGGATGGGTGCATATCGCGCAGCTCAGCCGCAGCGCGTGCGATGGGCGCCATGGCGAACAACTCGGGCAGCTCGGTCCACGCGACGACGCGCGGGTTGCGCGTACCCCGTAGCCCGCGACGACGACCGAGCGCGACGCTGACGAGGTGCCACGCCGACGGCTGGCCCACGATCGGCTCGATAGCCAGATCGACCACAAACGCATCGGCGGCGCGACGGTCGAGCACCTCGCGCGCCCGCATTTCACCGGGCCGCTGCTCGAACCGGCGCACGTCGATATTGCCGCTGCGTAGCCGCGCACCTTCCGGCGTGAGCTCACCGACGCGCGCCGCGTTGACAAAGATGCGGCGGCGCTGCACCACCGCGACGAACCCGATCACGCGAGGGGCGACGGCCACCGAGCCGGCGAGGAGAACGACATCGTCGACCTTGCCGATGGCCGCGCCGTCAGCAGAGACAAGCGGAAGGCGCAGGAGGCGCGAAACGTAGAGGGGGCGGCCGGACACGGCGAAACGATACAAGGTTGTGGCGGCGCGACCCGTTTCGCTCGGCCGAATCCGCGCTCCTCCGATGTCAGCGAGGGCGGTGGCCGAGACGCTCGGTGACCGAACCACGGACGCCGTCGATATGACCGGTCTCGTTCACCGATTGCATGTGTGCGTTGCCCTTGTCGTCGATCTCGACCCGCGAGATCGACGCATACGAGATGTCGATGCGCGGATAGCCCTCGATCCCGAGGACATACGCCACGATCTGGCGCACGACGCCGCCGTGGCATCCCAACACGACGCGCTCAGCGGTGCGGTCGGCGATAAGGCGCTGCCAGCCGGCACTCACCCGCTCATGGAATTCCTCGGGCGAATCCCAACCGATCTCGGCCCACTCGCGCCGCAGGATCGCATCCCAATACGCGCCGCCGTGCGAAGCGAGCAGCTCCGTCGGGTAGTACCAATTGGCAAGCCGATCGACCTCGTCGAAGGCCGGTTCGATCACGTGCGGTGCGGCCCGCTCGATCACTCCGCCGACCGTCTCGATGGCGCGTCGCTTCGGGCTCGTGACGACGAGGTCCACCTGCTCGTGCGTGAGCCAATCGTCGAGCCGAGCGGCCTGCGCGCGACCGAGATCGGACAACGCAGGATCAGCCGGGCCATCGGGATTGTGCTCGATGTTCGGTTGTGCGTGGCGCACCAGCAGGATCTGCACGACGGGCAAGCTAGTGCGCGCGCAGGAGCCCCCTCGTCATCAGCGCGGCACGCAACTTCTCAGGCGTCGTGAACAGTTCGGCCTTCATGCCGATGGCTCGCGCGGCGTCCACGTTCGCCGCCGTGTCGTCGATGAACAGCGCTTCGTGCGGCGCAAATCCGTACCGAGCGCAAAGCAGCTCGTAGATGGCGGGTTCAGGTTTCACCAACCCCTCACGACCCGACAGCACGACGCCGTCGAACCACTGCAAGAACTCGTGACGCGGCTCGACCAGAGCGAACGTGTCCGCGTTCCAATTCGAGAGCGCATACAGCGGCACGCGCGCGTCACGCAGCTCGGCGAGGATTGCGACAGTGCCGGCGATGACCGGGCCGACGGTCTCGATCCAACGTTCGCGCAACGCAAAGATCTGTTCGGCGTAACGCGGATGCTCGAGCGCGAGTTGCTCGGTGAACGCGCTCAAGGACTGGCCGCGGTCGAAGCGCTCGTTGACTTCGAGCGAGTACACGTCGGTGAGGAAGTGTTCGAGCTCGACCGACGAGGCGAACATCGGGCCATAGAGCAGACGACGATCCCAGGTGATCAACACGTTGCCGAGATCGAACACCGCCACGCGGACCGGGGTCGCCACGCCGAGGAGCGTACGCGCGGTGATGGCCGTCCCCGGTGCAGTTTGGTAGAACCTGTCGATGCAGAACGCGGTCGTCATCTACGAAACGCTCACCGGTAACACGCGCAAGGCGGGTGAGCGCATCGCCCGCGAGCTCACGGCAGCAGGCGTCACGACCATTGCCTGCCCCACCGCGGAGATCGACTACCCCGCGTTGGCAGCAGCCGACATCGTCATCGTCGGCACATGGACCGACGGCATGGTGCTGTTCGGCCAGCGCCCGGGCCGCGCCGGCCGGTTGTGGAGCAGCATCCCCGCGCTCGATCGCAAGAGAACTGCCCTGTATTGCACCTATGCCGTCGCGCCCGGCAAGACCTTGTCCAAGCTCGAGACCATGCTCAGCGGTCACAACGGAGCTGATGTCATCGGCGGGTTGGCTATCCGACGCAATCGCATCGGTGCCGGTGCCGAGACCTTCGTCGACCGCTTACTGAACCTCGCGGAGCCTGCTGCGGTATCGAGCCCCTGAACACCGTTTCCGCTGCATCAGATCGGCTTCGACAACGCTAAAGCGTTGTCGGTAAGAGGCTTCGACAACGCCAAGGCGTTGTCGCGCATGATCATGCGTACCGCGTCCGCACCCAACTCGCTGATCTCCTGCTCGTACGCACGCGGATCGGGCAAGCCTTCGGTGTGAGGCCAATCACTGCCGAACAAGCAGCGGTCGAACCCGAGCACCTGCGCCGACGTTTGCGCGTTGTCCTCCCAGAACGGCGACACCCACACGTGTCGACGAAACGTGTCGCTCGGCCGTTCGCGGAACCATCCGGGTGATTGCGCTGCCGCCTTATCGAGCTTCTTGACGAGGCCGCGCACCCACGAAGCTCCGTTTTCGATCGACGCGAAGCGCAGTCTCGGGTGACGATCGAACACCTTGTGGCACATTGCGGCAGCCATCGTGTCGGTGATCGCGCGGTTGCCCAAGATGACGCGTTGCAACGGGGTCGCCAGGAACGCCTTGTAGTTCGCGTCGGGCTCCCATACCTGCACCATGCGCGCGGCGCCCGAGTCGCCACCATGGAACGCGACCGCGATACCGGCCTCTGCGACGCGAGCCCAGAACGGATCGAACTGCTCGACGAAGGGCGACGTGCACCCACTCGGGGTCTCGACCGGCGCGGGGCGCATGCAGAGCAAGCGCGCACCGCGTGCGAGTACCCGTTCGAGTTCGACAATGGCGGCATCGAGATCGACCAGGCTGAGATACGGCGCGGCAAAGATGCGCTCGCGATACGCGAAGCCCCAGTCGTCCTCGAGCCATTTGTTGAACCCGGTGAACGCGACCATCACCGCGTCCGGGTCATGCTTGAGCGCCTCTTCCATGCCCACCGCGAGCGTGGGGAATACCCAGCACGCATCGATGCCTTGGGTGTCCATCACCACGAGGCGAGCGTCGCGGTCGCGATACTCTGGACGAATCGGCTCGAGTTCGCCGAAGAGCGCAACGAGGTCCTTGCCCTTTTCGCCGCGACCCTTGAAGTAGTCAAGCAGCGAACCCGGTTTCGCGACGGGGTCGAACGTGGGGTTCGGGATGAACGTGTTCACGCGACCACCGACCAGCAGCCGCGTTCTGCCATCGACTTCGGCCCATTGCATGCACCGCTTGTGCCACGGCGACGGCACATAGCGCGTGAATGCATCGAGTGCCTCGTAGTAGTGGTTGTCGGCGTCGAACACTCCGAAGTCACCGCGCGATTGCATCATCGCCCCCCTTCTGTGACGCGATCGTAGGGCGCTAGCGTTCGACACGTGTTCTCTGTACTTCGTCAACGAACGATCGCCGCGACCCTCGCATTCGCTATCGCGGTCCTGGCCACCGGGTGTAGCGGCGCCACCGCGGTCCCCACCGGCCCGGTCGTGCAGGTGGCGATCGCCGACCTCACCTTCAACCCGAACGACGTCACCGTCCCGCAAGGTGCAACCGTACGTTGGACCAACACGTCAGTCAGCGAGCGGCACACCATCCTCCCGGCGGTCGACGGCGCGTTCAAGCCCCACGACTCGCTCATCAAGAACGGCGAGTCGGTAAGCACCACGTTCACCAAGCCTGGTGACTACGCGTACTACTGCTCGATCCACGGTTCGAAGACTGCGGGCCAACGCGGGGTCATCCACGTCACCAACGCAACAGCGGGCGGATAGACGTGGCCTCACATCGTCCATCTTTTGGGTCGCAGAAGTGAGGGAAAGCGTTTGATCAGTCGAGCGCCGCGAGTCCGTCGATGCTGCGAGCGTTCTTTTCGGACATGTAGTTGACCAGAGCTTCGTCGGTCTTGTGCGAAACCCACACGGGCATGTTGTCGCGCTCGCCCACAAAATCCAT
>JAYUFA010000469.1:0-26235 GCA_043738925.1 Actinomycetota bacterium | reverse complement strand
TCGCGGTCTCTACACCCGGACGATGACCGCCTTGACTCGCCGGGTCCGCAGGAGCGCTTTGATGTCAGCCTCGTCGCTGGTGATGACTCGTTCCTGCGGCTGCACCAGCAGCGCGACGTGGGCGTCTGCCAGATCGTTCGTGCCGTTGGCCCGTAGCAACTCGCCGACCTTCTTCGCTGCGACGTCGTCCAGGGCGGAGATGTCAACGCCGGTGAGGACGCGGGCGAGGTTGACCTGGCGCCGCGGGTCGCGCCATGTCTGCGCGACGACAGCGGCGCTGGTGACGACCGGCACGTCATCGCGTTGAAGGACTCGGAGCATTGCCCCGACTGCGCGGGCGCGCTTATCGATTGCGATCAGCGCGCCCGCGTCGAGGACGACGGTCACGCCGCGCCGCGCCGTCGTGTTGCGCTGAGCGCGGCAGCTGCCGTGTTGAGCTCGGCATCGCTGAACGGCCCGTCTTCGGCTTCCCACTGATCCAAGGCAACCCCGAGCAAATCGTTTCGGAGCCGGTGTGCTGCAGCAACGGTGAGCCACGCGGAAACGCTCGTGCCCTCGCGGGCGGCAGCGTCGCGGACCGCAGCACCGATCTCGGGTGCCATCGTGACGGAGAGGCGATCGACCTGTGTCATGCATACCAGCGTAACACATACGAAGGTATGCAGAAGCGGCTCCCGCCCGACAACGGAAAACGCTTCTTGCCTGATCGGGTTCGATTCCGTGTCTCGCCCCTGCCCTCGGATCACCCCTGTAGTCCGCCAAAATTGGGGAGACCGCAACGGCCTTGCGCCGTTCATGGGCTGACGTGAATCGTGCCGGCGGTAGTTCGTCGCGTCCCCGGTGAACGTCGGGCTCGCTGTAGCGCGGCTGGCGAACTCGTGTGGTGTCGAGTCGAGTCAGAGACGTATCAACTCGATATGTCGGCCCGCGGACGCAGCGAGCCGCCCGAGATCCTCGCCGTCGAGCGTGATGATCTCGTCGCCATCGGCGGCGAGAGCAACGAGCGCGGCGTCCACGACATCGGACATCCGGGTCGAAGCCAAGAGTTCGCCGGCAACACGGCCAAGCCGTTCGTCCAGAGGCCTCACGTCCATCCCCGCCAGCGCAGTCGCCAGACGCGCCTGTCGTGGGCCACCTCGCCAGACCTGGCCGACGACGCCGCCGTGCGTCACGGGCCGCTCGCCCGCCAGGTGCAGCCCCTTGAGCCTCACCCACATCGAACGGTCGTTTCGATCGAGCGCGATCAACGCTCCGGCGTCGAAGATCGTGGTCACGCCGTCTTGGCTTTGGCCGTACGCTTTTGCGTGCCTCGAACGACCAAGGCGTGTTGTCGATCCGTGCGGCGTTGCCGGGCGATCTCCTCCGTGGTGATCTCGCCGAACTCTGCCTCGTAGTCCGCTATCGAGTCACCGAGTCGGGCCAGCTGTTGGTCGCGTCGCGCCCGATCGGTCAACGCAGCGCTAACCCAGGCGCTCAGCGAGTCGGCCGCGCCACTGGCCACTGCCCGGTTGGCGGCTTCGACGAGTTCGGGATCGACGGTCACCGTGAGCCGACGCTTCCGTTGTGTCATACTTTTAGCATACATAAGTGCGCACGATGTGCGTACTCTGCTGGCACAGCGACTTTCACGTTTCACGCCAGGCTGGCAACGCATCCAGACGCCACCGACGCGGTTCACGGTGCTGTCCGCAAATCGAGCGTGAACGCCCCCGCCCCGACTCATGACGTTCGTCACCTGCATGCCCTCGGCCTACTACGGTGTGAGGACAACCACTGGGGGACCAAGAATGTCGCTGCTCGATAACTGGAAGCGCGTGGTGTTCTCGCGCTATGCGATGTTCAACGGCCGGGCTGGTCGAGCCGAGTACTGGTTGTTCGTGCTGGTCAACGCCGTTGTCCAGATCTTCCTCTTCGCGCTCGCGCAGGCGTCGGCCATCTTCTTGATCCTCTATTTCGCCTTTGCGGTCGCAATCTTGATTCCGAGCCTCGCGCTCGGCATCCGGCGCCTGCACGACACCGGGCGCTCCGGCTGGTGGCTGTTCATCTCGCTCGTCCCCTGTGTTGGGGTGATCGTTCTTATCGTGTTTCTCGCCACGCAGGGCCCCGCCAGCCCGAACCAGTACGGCCCCGCCGCCGAACCCGCGACGATTTGAGTCGTCCGCGTTCGACAAGTCGCGGGGCTTGAGGGTCGCTCAGTTCCTCCTCGTCATTTGAGCGTGGCATCGACTCCGACTCCACGGTCGCGAGCAACCGCAGCCGGCCGCCATCCCTGCCCGCAGCAGTGGCAAATGTGATCATTCCCCGTGGCGTGCTCGGTACCATCCGTGGCTCCGTCATCGTCGGCGGGCTCATCTTGCGCCGGCTGCACCTCGAGAGGACCCCGTGATCCGCGACCAGCTCGTAACCGCCGTGCACGACGCCCTCGTCGCACTGGCTGTTGACCCGCTGCCCGAGACCATTCACATCGAGCGGCCGGCGCGACGCGAGCACGGTGATTGGTCGTCGAACGTCGCGCTCGCCACTGCCAAGCGGGCGGGTCGCAACCCGCGCGAGTTGGCCCAACAGCTTGCCGATCATCTCAACGCGCACCTTCCGGCGCACGTCACCTCGGTCGAGCTCGCCGGCCCCGGCTTCGTCAACTTCCGCCTCGCCGACTCATGGTTGCATGACCTGCTACGAGAGGTCGTTCTCGCGGGCGTGGCAAACTACGCGTGCCCCGATCTTGGCAAAGGTGTTCGCACCAACGTCGAGTTTGTGAGCGCGAATCCCACCGGGCCACTGCACGCGGGGCACGGGCGTGGTGCAGTGTTCGGCGACTCGGTCGCGCGGCTGTTGCAACGTTGTAACTACAACGTGACGCGTGAGTTCTACCTCAACGACCGCGGCGTGCAGATGCAACGGTTCGGCGAGTCGCTCGCGGCCCGCAAAGCTGGCGAGCCGTTGCCCGAGGGCGGCTACAACGGCCAATACATCATCGACTGGGCCGATGAGATGCCCTTCGACTCCGACCCGCTCGAATGGGGTTACGAGCGTGCACTGACCGATCATCGAGATGTGCTGGCGCGGTGCGCGGTGCATTTCGACGAGTGGTCGAGCGAGCGCGAACTGGTCGAGTCGGGCGCGGTGGAACGCACACTTGACGCGCTCCGCGCGCGCGACATGGTGTACGACCAAGACGACGCGGTGTGGCTGCGCAGCACGACCTTCGGCGACGACAAGGATCGCGTGCTGGTCAAGTCCGACCACTCCTTTACGTACCTACTGCCCGACATTGCGTATCACCGCGACAAGTACGCGCGTGACTTCGGATTCCTCCTCGACGTCTGGGGCGCTGATCATCATGGCTACGTCGCGCGCATGCGCGCCGCGTTGCAGGCACTCGGCCACGATGCATCGACGTTCGAGGTTCTGATCACCCAGCTCGTCAAGCTAATCCGCGACGGCGAAGAGGTGAAGCTGTCGAAGCGCACCGGTGACATCGTCGAACTGCGCGACGTCATCGACGAGGTCGGCGTCGACGCGGCGCGCTTCACCTACCTGTTGCAATCGGTCGACACGTCGCAGACCTTTGACCTCGCGCTCGCGAAGAGCCAGTCGATGGACAACCCCGTCTTCTACGTGCAAATGGCGCACGCCCGGTTGCGCTCGATTGTGCGTGTCGCGACCGAACGCGGCGTCAATCGAGTTCATCTCGCCGACGCGCAGCTCGCCAGGTTGGTGCACGAGCGCGAACTCGAGGTCTTGCGCGCGTTGTTCGAGTTGCCCGAAACGGTCGCGAAAGCGTGCGTCGATCGAGCGCCGCATCGCCTCACCGCATGGCTGCGCGAGCTTGCCGCCGCGGTCCACGGTTTTCACCACGACTGCTATGTCATGGGTGATGGCGTCGCGCCTGAATTGACCCAGGCGCGGTTGTGGCTGGTCGAAGCGGCACGCATCGGTTTGGCGGTCGGGCTTGACCTCGTGGGCGTATCCGCGCCCGAGTCGATGGAGCAACGCGAGGCGACAGCCTGATGGCCCGCCCACTTCCGCGCCACCTGTTGGCGGATAGCGCAGCGATCGACGCGCACGGCCGGTTGTCGATTGGTGGCTGCGACCTCATCGACCTTGCGCGTGAGTTCGGCACACCTCTGTTCGTCTACGACGAGCTGCACTTACGCGCCCGCTGTCGTGCCGCGGCCACCCAATTTCCCGGTGGTGCTGCCTACGCGTCGAAGGCGTTTTTGTGTCTTGCGATGGCACGGCTCGCGCACGAGGAGGGAATGCAGCTCGATGTCGCCACCGCGGGCGAGCTGCACGTGGCTCTCGCGGCCGGAGTGCCGGGCGATCGGCTGGTGCTGCACGGCAACAACAAGTCGATCGACGAGATTCGTGCTGCAGTCGACGCGGGGGTCAGCCGCATAGTCGTCGACAGTTTCGACGAGCTCGACCGGCTCGACGCGTTGCACCGCGAGACGGGCGCACGGCCGCGTGTGCTGCTGCGCGTGACACCCGGCGTCGAGGCGCATACCCACGAGTACATCGCGACCGGCCAGGACGACTCGAAGTTCGGCTTCACCGTGTCGAGCGGACTCGCAGCGCTCGCGGTCGAACGCGCCGCCGCGTCTGCGAGCGTCGAGCTGGTCGGTATCCACGCGCACATCGGCAGCCAGGTGTTCGTATTGGACTCGTTCGCACGATCGGTCGAGGTGCTCGCCGCGTTTTCGCGTCCGTACGATTTGCCCGAGCTGTCGATCGGTGGCGGTCTCGGCGTCGCGTATGTCGATGGCGAGGAAGCGCCCACCATCGAGCAGTGGGGTCGGGCGATGCGCGACGCGTGCGCTGCGCAGCAGATCACGGCGCGGGTGTCGGTCGAGCCCGGCCGCTCCATCGTCGCCGCGGCCGCGGTCACGCTCTACACGGTGGGCACGATCAAGGAGCTTCCCGGCATTCGCACGTACCTGTCGGTCGACGGCGGCATGAGCGATAACCCGCGGCCGGTGCTTTACGGCAGCGGCTACGAGGCGTTCTTGCCGCGCTTGGCGTTGGCCGAACGCCCGCGCAATGTCACGGTGGTCGGCAAGCACTGCGAGTCGGGCGACTTGTTGATTCGCGATGGTTGGGTACCGGCCGACACGGCGGTCGGCGACATTCTTTGCACACCGGTCACCGGCGCCTACGGTCATTCGATGGGTTCGAACTATCAGAAAGTGCAGCGGCCCGCAGTGGTGTTTGTCGCCAACGGTGATGCTCGCGTCGTCGTGCGACGCGAGACCCTCGACGATCTGCTCCGCTTCGACCTGTAGGAGGATGCGCCGATGGGCGCGTCCGACCCAGCAACACCGGCATTGATCTCGCCTGGAACAGGCGAGATTTCGAGGGCACGCCCACGACGCTTCACCTATACGCGCGTGTCCTCGGTCACATCACGACGGGCACATCGCGATCGCCGATGTGCACGATGTGCAACGTGGCGAACGATGCGCCGTGCACACCGAAACGGGCAGTGGCCGCGTGATCGGGCTGCGCCCAATCGTCGAAGAGCCAAACGTCGCCCGTGGTGCGCACGTACAACGCAAGTGTGCGTTGGCCATCGCCGTTCCAGTCGCCCAACGCAACCGTGTCACCGGGTTGGCCAAGGTGAAAGGCGAAGATGCCGTCTCGCGTCGTGAGCGTGGCTGTTGCTGTCGGGCTATCCCAGCGAAAGGTTCGTTCGACCTCCGCGCCGACGTCGGCGGAAGCGTTGGTCGTTGAGTGGCGCATGGCGACAACAGCTATCAGCATGACCATTGCGGCGAGCGCCATCGCGCCACGCCGAGACGGCGAACGTGGACTCCCGCTTCGTTCGATCGAGGTATCTGCGATGTCCGCGACGGCGGGTTCGGCCCACTTGGTGAACGTGGGCGCTGACGTCACCGCGCTGCTCGGCGTGACGACGAACGCGGTCGTGACGCTCGACCCCCATCGAGCGAGAAGCGGGGCACCGCAGGTGCGATCGCCGAGGTGATCGCGCGCGACCAGCGCACAACCGGGCCGCGCGATCGCGAGCGTCACATACGTCGTGGGCTTCGTGTCGGTGGCCACGAACGCGGCGCGCGCGGCGACGATCACCGCGTGCGATGTCTCCGAGAGGACGTCGTCCACGACCCACCCGCCGATCGCGTCAGGAAGTAGTGGCTCGTTCACGCCGCGCGTCCAGTGTGTGGATCAGCGGAGTGTGAATCAACGGAGTGCGCATGCGCGTGAGCGAATTGCGTCAGTTCGACGGCGCCGTCGCACACGAGCCAGCCGCGGCCGATAGGCGAAGCACCGCCGACGCGGGGCAAACGCACGCCGACCAGATCGGCGTCGCCATCGTCCGGTCGCAGCAGTACGGCGTTCCCGCTGCGGCGCACGTCGTTGCTCCAATGACGGAACAAGCCGCGCAGCCGGTCACCGCGAGCAGCTGCGACCACGTGCACGTGGCGATGCTGCGCGGCCACCAACCGTTCGAGTGCGCCGCCATCGTCGACCGCGTCACCGTCGTCGACCACCACCACCGTGCGCGCGCTGTCACGACGTGGCGCGCCCAGGGCGTCGAGGAGCGCGGTGATTGCCGCGCGGTCGCGTTGTGTGCCCGACAGGCGCGACCGATGCGTTCCGATGGCAATGACTTCGATGCCGCCGACGAGCAACGCATCGCGGAGCACTTCAAGCACGTTGCTCTTGCCGCTGCGCGCCGGGCCGATCACCAAGGCGTGCTCGCCCGGATGCAGCGTCAGTTCGATCGACGCCAGCTCGGTGTCGCCGACACCCAACGGAACGCGCAACAGGTCGTCGACGATGCGGGCCACAGCCTGGTGGTCGGCACGGACGCACACCGGCAGCGCTCCGACCCGCGTGGCTGCGTCCTTCGTTCGTCCGCCGTCGAGTGCGGCAACCGAGATGCGGGCGATATCGGCGGCGGTCGTTTGCGCGATGTGCACGACCGCGCCGTCGACGTCGCGCACCCCGCGACCCGGCACCAACGTGGTGGGGTCGATGTCACGTGCGCCGATCGAGGCGTACTCGGTGCGATCGCCGAGTCGGAGGAAGATGCGGTGCGCGATCGTGCGGTCGATGCGGTGACCGACCGCGGCCGGATGTTCCGCGCTCACCGCGAGGTGTACCCCGACCGATGGGCCGTCGGTTGCGACGCGATCGAGACGGTCGAGCACGTCGAGGCCGATCAACGAGTCATTCGTTGCCCGCAACGTGCCGATCCCATCGATGAGGACGAGCACCTTCGACTCGACCTGCTCGTGACCGCGCAACCGTCGTTCGATGCGCGCGCAGAGCATGCGCAGCAGCCGTCGCACCCGCTCGTCGTCCTCGCAGGCGACGATGCCGCCGACGTGGTCGAACGGTTCGAGCCACACGAAGGGCGTCGTTGTCGACGCGATCACGTAGATGTCGGGACGCGTGTCGTGTGGTTGCAGGCAAGCCGCCGCGGCGAGCGTGCATAGCGCGGTCGTCGTTCCACTTCCCGCCATGCCGGCCACCAGCAGGTTGCCGCGCGACGGCGACCACGAGCCGACGACATGAGATTGCGCCGACGCGTCGTCGATCAGGCAATAGTCGAGCGCGCCGGGCGATACGGGATGATCGACACCGTTACGCAGATCAGCGAGTGACAGATCGCAAGGCAACGGTTCGCTCCACGGCCGGGTCGGGTCGGCGTGACCTGCCGCGCGGTGGGCGACCGTGACCGCGCGTACCAGCCGATCGAGATCGCGCTCGCCGCCGCTGGTCTCGTCGCGCGAGACGGATATTCCGAGTGGCGCGGCTCGCAAGTCTTGCCGTGCTCTGGCCAGCGATGAGACGCCGCTTACATACGCGCTCTGGAACGCACGCAGATCGCGCGAGCCGAGTCGCGCGATCGCCCGGCCGCGCTGATCGCGCCCGATCATCGCGGCATCGTCGGCCCCGATCACATCGCGCGAGTCGGTGGAGTCGACGACGCGCAGCGCGATGCGCAAGTTGGTGTTGGTGCGTATGGCGTCCTTGACCGCCCCCGTCGGTCGTTGGGTCGCGAGCACGAGATGGACCCCGAGGCTGCGGCCTCGCTGCGCGATATCCACCAGCGCGTCGACGAACGCCGGAAGTTCCTGCGCCATCGTCGCGAACTCGTCGACCACGATCAGCAGCCGCGGCGCCGGAGAGCAGGACAGCGCAATTTCGTTCGTCTTGCGCATCGCATTTTCGTGCGTCTCGCGCATTGCAATCTCGTGGTAGCCGGCGATGTCGGTCACGCCGGCGTCGCGCAGGACGCGCTCGCGTCGGTGCACCTCGGCTTCGAGTCCGCGAACAGCTCGCATCGCGCTCGCCGCGTCGAGATCGGTGATCACATCGACGACATGTGGAAGCGTGGCGAGGCCGTCGAACGCGCTACCGCCCTTGTAGTCGACGAGCACGAATGCGAGGTGTTCCGCATCAACCGTGGCCGCGAACGATACGACGAGCGTGCGGAGGAATTCGCTCTTGCCTGAACCGGTCGTACCCGCGACGAGTCCGTGCGGACCGTCGGCCACGAGGTCGAGGACGAACGGCCCGGTGGTGTCAACACCAACCGGTGCCGCGCAGCGTGACGACTGACGCGACGCGTGCCAGCGCGTGCGCACGATGTCTACGAGACCGTCGTCGTCGGCGGGTGTCGGAGCCAGGAGCGAGAGCAGGCCGAGCTCTCGTGGCAGGCAGCGTTCGTCGTCGGCGAGATCGGGATCGCGCATTGGGGCGAGCATCGCGGCGAGGTCCTCCGCCACGCGCGCGTTGATCTGCCACCGACGTGCGATGTCGATGGTCTCGTGCTCGGCCGTCGTGAACCGCAGCGAGCGATCAGTGAGGGCAATCACGTCGCGACATTGCTCGGGCAACAACTCGCGCTGTGACGCGATCACGATGGCGCCGGTGTCATGCAGCGACCGCCACGGCTCACGCCAACCGGCAGGCAAGCCATCGGCGTCGAGCACGAGAACCACCGACCGCGACCCGCGGCCGACGCCCCGCGCGAGTGCGCACGCGGCAACGTCGGGCGCCTCAGAACACAGCGTGGTGTCGCTGCAGTTGGGAAGCCAGCGCATCCAGCGCCACGCGAGCGGATCGGTCGTCCACACCCACAGCGCAACGTCCGCCGGACCATGGTGCGCGGCGACTTGCAGCACCAGCGATCGGGCCAATGCGAGCGCGTCGGCGCGCGGCCCGACGATGCCGATCGGTCTGTTCAACGTCAACCCAACGGGCACCCCGCCGGCCAGCGTGTCGGTGCCGAGCGCGACTTCGAGGAAGTCGTCGTGTGAGGACCGTCGCTCCCATAGGCGCACGTCGGCGCTGCGAATGCGGCACGACAACTCGCCGATGTCCGGATGGCGCGCGACAGCAGAGCGCGCAATAGCCGCCTCGTGCACCGTCATCGCGCGGACGTGCGCCGTGTTTTCGTTCCGCGCGGCGCGTTGGGCGCGCGATCGCGCGCGGGTGTCACTCACGCGCAGCACACCCCACGTGGACAATGCGGCGATCGGCGCCAGCAGCGCAAGAACCACCATTTCGGGCCGCACCACGGCCGCCAGCGCGACCGCTGCCAGCGACGGAACGAGCATCGACGCAAGGTTGCGCAGACTCGCGCTCGGCGTGGGCGCCACCGCAGCTGGAGGAGGACTCGGCATCGCGGGCGTCGGTGGACCAAGCACGCGGGGTGGCCGATGCACCAGCGGCACGCCTCGCCGTGATGGTGGCCCGACGCGGTGAATGGCTACGACGCGCAGGGTGGTGGTCCCAACGCGCAGTTCGCTGCCGAGATCGAGCACTGCCGCGTGCGTGAGTCGACGGCCGTGTAGCCAGGTGCCCTCGGCGCTCGATCGATCGCGCACGCTGATCGAGCCGTCGGCACCGACGCACAACTCGGCGTGCAGGCCGCTCACCGCCGGACCGTGTAGCAGGATCGACACCGACGGATGGCACCCGATGCTGTGCCAACCTGTGGCGAGTGGCCACGCGGCGCCGGCGTGGGGCCCCTCGACGGCGACGAGTGCCACGGTGGCCGGTTGCGGTTCGCTGCTGAGCAAACCGAGCAGCGCCCCGTCGTCGGCGCCCGTGTCAACGAGACATTCGTCGGCGGCCACCGCGCGACCCCCGAGGGCGTAGTGATCGGCCTTGGGGAGGCCGACGGCAGCGGCAACCGCGGCGACGGTCGTGCCCGGTGGGGCGGCGATCTCCCAGGCTCTCGGATGATCAGGGGCAGCAGCGCGAATTCTCACGATGACTCCTTGCCGTGTGTGGAGAATCATGAAAGTATATGAAACAACATAAAACAGCAAGTCGGATCTGAAGGTCCGATGGAAAGCAGGTCCCCATGGCAGGTCAACGAGGCATCGTCAGCGTCTCCGACGTCACTCGTGAGTCAGTCGCCGGATTGCGAGGGCGGGTGTCGCCCGGGGTCATGGATGCGCTTTCGCAGATGATGACCCAGGGCACCCACATCGCCTTCGACACCGGGTGGCACGGCGGCGATAGCGAGCGCTGGCTCGCCGACTTCCAGTCGCGCTACGAGGCCATTCGCTCGCGAGTCCAGGGCGACCTGGAAGAGCTCTGTACCTTCGCCGAGTCGTCGTACAATCAGATCACCAGCGCTGGTGGCGGCCTGCGCTGAGTTCTGGCTTGCAGCCGGAGGTCCCCACCGGAAGCAACTGGTAGTTCTCGTGCGGCCCCACACCGGTGTGGAACTACCAGTTGCGGTGGGGGTGGGGCCGATAACGTCTGCGGCGTGCTCTCCCCATCACGAGACGACGATCACCCGAAGCCGGTGCGCGTCGGGCTACTCGGCTGCGGCAACGTCGGCGCCTCCCTCGTGCAGCTCGTCGCGGCTCGACGCGCCGACATCGCCAAACGCACCGGGCTCGATCTGGTCATCAGCCGCGTCGCGGTGCGCTCGATCGCCAAGGACCGCCCGGTTGCGCTCGATCCCGCGATGTTCACCACCGACGCCGCGGCGGTGGTCGCCGATCCCGACATCGACGTTGTCGTCGAGGTCATCGGCGGCATCGAGCCCGCGCGCGAGCTGATCCTCACCGCGCTCGCGGCGGGCAAGCCGGTCATCACCGGCAACAAGGAATTGCTTGCGAACCACGGTTCCGAACTGTTCGCTGCAGCCGACGCAGCAGGCGTCGACCTGCTCTTCGAGGCCGCCGTTGCGGGTGGCATTCCTCTCATGCGGCCGCTGCGCGAGTCGCTTCTCGGCGAGCCGATCAGCCGCGTTATGGGCATCGTGAACGGCACCACCAACTACATCCTCACGCGCATGACCGAGGCCGGCGCGAGTTATCACGACGCGCTCGCCGAAGCGCAGCAGCTTGGCTACGCCGAGCGCGATCCCACGGCCGATGTCGAGGGCTATGACGCTGGCGCCAAAATCGCCATCATCGCAATGATCGCGTTCGGTGTACGGGTGGTGGCGGGCGACGTGTACCACGAGGGCATCGCCGACATCACCGAGGCCGACATCGTGGTCGCGAGCCGCCTCGGTTACCGCATCAAGCTCCTCGGTGTGGCCGAGCTGTTCGGCGAGGCCGACACAGCCGAAGTCGCGGTGCGCGTGCATCCCTCGCTTGTGCCCGCACAGCATCCGCTTGCTGCGGTACGCGACAGCTTCAACGCCGTGTTCATCCAGGGCGAAGCCGTCGGCGACCTGATGTTGTACGGCCGCGGCGCCGGAGGGCTGCCTACAGCAAGCGCAGTGCTCGGCGATGTCATCGACGCGGCGATGAACCTACGCCAAGGCACGCACGCGGCCATTGGGTCGTTCGCGCGGGTTCGTATCCGCAGCATCGACGAGTTGACGTCTGCGTACTACGTGAACCTCGAAGTGGCCGACCGACCCGGCGTGCTCGCGCGCGTCGCCGACGCGTTCGGTCGCCACGGCGTATCGATTCGATCGATGGAGCAGGAAGGCCTGGGCACCGAGGCCCGCCTCATCTTCATCACACACGTGGCCACCGAACGCGACGTGCAGGCCACGTTGCGCGAGCTGCGCGAGCTCGACGTCGTCGACCGCATCGGCAGCGTGTTGCGCGTCATCGGGCACGAGTGACGACCGCGGCGCGTGAGCATCCACCGCGTATGGACTACGTAAGCACCCGAGGTGCGGCACCCACGCTCGATTTCGCTGACGCATTGTTGGCCGGGCTGGCCACCGACGGCGGCTTGTACGTGCCCGCGAGCTGGCCGCGGCTCGGCGACGCGCGGCCGTCAGGCATACATCGGAGCTACGACGACATCGCCGTCGAGGTGATGTGGCCATACGTCGCCGGCACCATCGAACGCGCCACATTCGAGCGACTCGTACGTGAGTCGTACGCCACGTTCTCGTCGCCCGAGGTGACGCCGTTGGTCGATCTCGGCGATGCGCATTATTTGCTCGAGCTGTTTCACGGACCCACGTTGGCGTTCAAAGATGTCGCGCTGCAGCTCGTGGGCCGGCTCTTCGATCACGAGCTCACGCGCCGCGGAGCGCGCGTCACCATCGTGGGCGCGACGTCGGGCGACACTGGTTCGGCGGCCATCGAGGCGTGCCGCGATCGCGCGTCCATCGACATGGTGATCCTGCACCCGGCTGGTCGTGTGTCGGAGGTGCAACGCCGTCAGATGACCACGGTGTTGTCGCCCAACGTGCACAACGTGGCGATCGACGGCACGTTCGACGATTGCCAGGATTTGGTGAAGGCGATGTTCAACGACGCGCCCTTTCGCGAAGAGATGCGACTGTCGGCGGTCAACTCGATCAACTGGGCGAGAGTGCTCGCGCAGATCGTGTACTACGTGGTCGCCGCCGAGCGTCTCGGCGATCGTGCTGGCCCGATTGCGTTCAGCGTGCCCACCGGCAACTTCGGCAACATCTTCGCGGGCTACGCCGCGCAGCAGATGGGGCTCGACGTGCGTCAGTTCATCGTCGGCTCGAACCGCAACGACATCCTCACGCAGTTCTTCACGACGGGGTCGATGACCATCGGCGAGGTGCATCCAACCTATTCGCCCAGCATGGATATTCAGGTGTCGTCGAACCTCGAACGATTGTTGTTCGAGCTCTACGGCCACGATGGCCACGAGGTGTCCGAGTTGCTCGACCGTTTTCGGTCGGTCGGCCATGTCGCCCTCGACAGCGATCGCTTCACGCAGCTTCACCACACTTGGAGCGGTGCTCGCATCGACGATGACCGCACGCTCGCCGTGATCCGCGACGTCTACGAGCGCACCGGCATGCTCGTCGACCCGCACACCGCGGTCGGTCTCGGCGCGAGCGCCGCGTGTCGCCGCGACCCCGAGATCCCCCTCGTCACGCTGGCCACAGCGCACCCGGCGAAGTTCCCCGACGCGGTCGAGCGCGCCACCGGCATCCGGCCGGCGTTACCCGCGCACCTGGCCGACCTGTTCGAGCGGCCCGAGCGATACGACGCGCTTGCGAATGACCTCGCCCAGGTTCAGCGCTACGTACGCCACGTCGCCGGAAGCTGACCCGTTCGGCGTTTCGGTTGCCGTTTCTCGGGTCGACTGGTTACGCTCGGCCTGTCGTCATATGGCGGGGGAGTTGCTTGTCGGCCCCAAGTGAGCCGACCGCTCAGCATGCTCGCCATTCCACCGGGTCGGTGGCTCGTGTCTTTGCAGGCCGAACATTCGGTGGCGACATCTCCCTCGTCTGCGCCGATTCTTCGGTGCTTGGCGTGTGGAATCCCCGAGGCGCCTGAGCTCGGCTCGTAGGCGCATCCTCCGACGAATGAGGTGCTGGTGAGCGTGGACTCGAAGGAGTTGCAACGCGCAACCCTCGAACGCAAGAAGAGCGATGAGCTCAACGTGATCGCAACGGCGCTCGGTCTCCGCGCCGGATCGCGCATGAAGAAGGCCGATCTCGTTGCCCTGATCCTCGATGCCACCGGCGCGGCCGACGCATCGGCCGCCGCTGGGCGCGGCGCGGGCGCGGCAAACCTGTCGCCTGCGGTCGAAGCAACCGAGGTCGCTGCGGCGCCGGTCGACCCGCCGCGTGCGTCGACGAGCACCGGGTGGCCGGGTGACGAAGCCGATCGCGACGTCTCGCCAGCTGAGTCGCGCCCGGCGCCGACGTCGCTGTTCGACACGCCGAGCGCGGCCCAGGCCCGCAACGCCGCCGAGTCCGAGCGCAGCCAGGCCGATCGGACACCGGCCGGTCGCGGACCGTCCGAGCGCGGCGAGCCCGAACGCGCCGTTGGCGACGACGCCACCGAGCACCCGGCGAACAACAACGGCGCCGAGCAGCCGGCGGCCGACGACGACTCCGGCCGTTTCGACGGCGAGGGCACCGGTCGGCGCCGCCGCCGTCGGGGCCGCGATCGGCCAGATCGTCCCGATCGCCCGGAGCGAGTTGATCGTGTCGATCGGCCCGATCGGCCCGATCGGCCCGATCGCGTGGATCGTCCCGAACGAACGGATCGGCCGGAACGAACGGATCGTCCCGAACGAACTGATCGTCCCGAACGAACTGATCGTCCCGAACGTCCCGATCGCAACCTGCGCGAGCGCGATGACTCTCGCGACCGCGGCGACGAGAGCGCCAGCGAGCCGGTAGCGATTTCGGGATACCTCGACCTGCGTGACGAGGGCTACGGGTTCCTGCGCATCAACGGCTCATTCCCGTCGCGCGACGACGCGTATGTGTCCGTGCGCCAGGTTCGTCAACTCGGTCTACGCAAAGGCGACTTCGTCGTCGGCGCGTCTCGCCCTGCGGGGCACAAAGAGAAGAACCCGGCGCTACTGCGCATCGACACCGTCAACGGTGACGACCCCGAACTTGCTCGTCTGCGACCCCGGTTCGAGGACCTCACGCCGTTGTTCCCCGACACCAAGCTGCTGATGGAGGTGCGCGACGACCCCTACAACATGACCGCGCGCATCATCGATCTCGTGTCGCCGATCGGCAAGGGCCAGCGCGGGCTCATCGTGTCGCCCCCCAAGGCGGGCAAGACCACGATCATGAAGCAGATCGCCAGGTCGATCGAGATCAACAGTCCCGACGTGCACCTCATCGTGCTGCTGGTCGACGAGCGTCCCGAGGAAGTCACTGACATGAAGCGGTGGCTGACGAGGGGTGAGGTCGCGGCGTCGACCTTCGATCGTCCGGCCGAGGAGCACATCCAGGTGGCCGAGCTCACGATCGAACGCGCCAAGCGCCTCGTCGAGACCGGCAAGGATGTCTGCATCATCCTCGACGGCATCACGCGTCTGGCCCGCGCCTACAACCTCGGCGCGCCGGCCACCGGCCGCATCATGTCGGGCGGCATCGACACGGGCGCCCTGTATCCGCCGAAGAAGTTCTTCGGCGCCGCCCGCAACGTCGAAGAGGGCGGCTCGTTGACCATTCTCGCCACCGCGCTGGTCGAGACCGGCTCACGCATGGACGAGGTCATCTTCGAGGAGTTCAAGGGCACCGGCAACATGGAGTTGCGGCTCGATCGCCGCCTCGCCGAACGCCGGATCTACCCGGCGATCGACGTCGAGGCGTCGAGCACCCGCCACGAAGAGCTGCTGTTCGAGCGTAAGCAACTGCAACAGGTGTGGAAGCTACGCCGGGTGCTTTCCGCTCTGCGCGGTGAAGGCGAGGGTGCCGCCGCGGGCGGGCTCGAGCTGCTCATCGACCGCCTCAAGTCGTTCCGCAACAATGAGGAGTTCCTGGCCGAGGTGGCCAAGGGACCTGCCGTCGAATAGCGGTATTCCGCTCGTTCTCGACCGATGAAGTTGGCGTCGCGCCGACGCCGCACCAGACTGGATCCCGTATGAAGCCCGATATCCACCCCAACTACCGCCCCGTCGTGTTCCAGGACATGAGCTCGGGCACGTCGTTCATCACCCGCTCGACCATTCGCACGGGCGACACCGTGGTGTGGGAGGACGGCGAGACCTACCCCATGGCCAAGGTCGAAATCTCGAGCGCGAGTCACCCGTTTTTCACCGGCACGATGAAGATCGTCGACACCGCGGGTCGTGTCGAGCGCTTCGAGCGGCGTTACGGCGCTCGGCGCAAGAAGGCCTGATCACGTCGCGCCGGTTCGTGCCGGCCGCGCCTTTCTGCCGTTGACATCGTGACCGAGCCCGGCGACCGTCTTGGCGCCTTGCGTCAGGCCAAGTTGCGCGCCCTGGTGCGTGGGTTTTTGGCGACCGTGGAGCCGTCCGCGAGCGAGTTGCTACTCGTCGAGCCGGCCAACTCGTCGTCGTCCGCTGGTGCCGTGGTGCGCGCGGGTGAGGACCTTTGGGTCTACGTGTCGGGCGATCCCGAGCGGTCGCTCGGGCGTGCACTGGCGTTGTTCGTCCGCCAAAGCGCGACCGGGTTGCATCTCGTGCTCGATGCCGACAGCGGGCACGATGCGCGTCGGGCCTCACTGCTCGCCGTGCCCGTGCACGTTTGGTTTGTCGACGGCACGGCACTCGTTGCCGCGACGCCGATGCCGTTGTTGTCGCCCGCCGATCCGCCGGGGGGTCAGGCCACAACCGCGTTGGTGCATCAATTGACGCAGGCTGGCCTCGACGTTGTCGTCGAGCACGGGGTGATCATCGGCGAGGTGCGCGGGCTCGAGGTGGCGCGTGTCAGCGTTGATGATGCCGGCGCAGTCTCGCTCGAGATCGGTGTCGGTCGCTTCGACCAGGAGGCCAACGCGCTGTTGCACGGTGAGCAGCCGGTCGACTCGGCGCTGGCACGCGCTATCGCGGTGGTCGCGGAGCATCGTCGCCTCGACGCGGCGCCCCATCCGTTGAATCGCCTGGCGCGCGAGCGATGGATACGCGCCCAGCTCGTTGGCGACCCGAGCGTGGTCGGCATGGTTTCGATCGCGGCCATCAGCCCACCATTGCCGCGTCGCTCGGTAAAAGCGCCCGCTCCCGCCGCAGCAGTTGCGCTCGACGACGTGGACGCGCGGGTGCTGGTGATGTGTACGGTCGGTGTCGACTTTGAATGGGTGCCGATGGCGGCCGATCTCATCGAACGCGAGCGACCCGATCGTGTGGTGGTGGCGTTGCCGCAGCGCGACCTCGTGCAACTCCAACGAGACCTCGCGGCGCTGCTTCCGGTGCCCGTCGCGTTCGTTGTGGTTGGCTCATAGCCTGCACGATCGTGCTCGAACGCGTCGAAACCCTGGAGAAGGAATTCGCCGATGTCGAGGCGCGTCTGGGCGATCCGGGGTTGATGAGTGATCCGCGTCGTCTCGCGCCGCTCGCCCGTCGCTACAAGGAGCTCGAGTCGGTGGTGCGATGCGGTCGGCGACTGCGAGGCGCACACGACGATCTCGCCGCGGCGCGTGAGCTCTATGCCGAGTCCGACGCTGCCGACCGCGACGCGCTGCGCGGCGAGATCGCGGAGTACGAGCAATCGATTGGTGAGCTCGAAGATGAACTCAAGGTATTGATGCTGCCGCGCGACCCGCTCGACGCGAAAAACGTGATCGTCGAGATCCGTGGGGCCGAAGGCGGTGAAGAGGCAAACCTGTTCGCTCGTGATCTGTTCGAGATGTACCGCGGTTACGCGACGCGTATGGGTTGGTCGCTCGAAGTGATGGAAGCCAGCGAGTCCGATCTCGGCGGGTTCACGTCGATTACCTTCCTGGTGAAAGGCGACAGCGTCTGGTCACGGCTCAAGCACGAGGGTGGACCGCATCGCGTGCAGCGCGTGCCGGTCACCGAGTCACAAGGTCGTGTGCACACCAGTTCGGCCACGGTGACAGCGTTGCCGGAAGCCGAAGAGATCGACGTGCACATCGACGACCGCGATCTGCAGATCGACGTGTACCGCTCGTCGGGCCCCGGTGGGCAGTCGGTCAACACCACCGACTCGGCCGTGCGGGTCACCCACAAGCCAACCGGCCTCGTGGTTTCGATGCAGGACGAGAAGAGTCAGCTCCAAAACAAGGAGAAGGCGCTGCGCGTCTTGCGCTCGCGTTTGTTGAAGCTCGAACAGGATCGTCTCGCATCGCAACGATCGGCGGCGCGACGCGACCAGATGGGTGGCGGGGGCCGCTCCGAGAAGATCCGCACGTACAACTACAAGGAGAATCGGGTCACCGATCATCGCATCGGCCTCACGCTGTACAAGCTGGATCGCGTACTCACTGGTGAGCTTGACGAGGTGATCGACCCGCTGGTTGCCGACGATCGTCGTCGCCAACTTGAAGAGGAAATATGAGCACGGTCTCGTGGCGGATGTTGCTCGCCGAGGCGACGCAACGGTTGAGCGCCGTCAGCGAATCGCCGGAGATTGACGCTCGCCGGCTGATCGAGCGAGCGTCCGGACACGAGCCCGCCGAACTGCGATTCGCGCTCGACGCCGCGGTAACGCAACGTCAGATGGTGTTTTTCGACGGCATGCTCGAACGCCGCTCGGCCGGTGAGCCGCTGCAGTATGTGCTCGGTTGTTGGAGCTTTCGCACGCTCGACCTGTTTCTCGATCGGCGCGTGTTGATCCCGCGTCCCGAGACGGAAATAGTCACCGAGATCGCGCTGGCGGAGTTCGACCGCGCGGCCGCCACATCGCCTCGATCAACCGCGCCCCGTGCGCTCGACCTCGGCACAGGCTCGGGGGCGATTGCCTTGTCGATCGCGGTCGAGCGTCGCACCTCCGAGGTGTGGGCGGTCGACGCGTCTGGCGATGCCCTCGACGTTGCCCGGGCCAACCTCGCGGGCATCGGCCATCACGCGCGACGCGTTCGGTTGACGCACGGCGACTGGTTCGCTCCATTGCCGAGCGACTTGCGCGGCACGTTCGACGTGATCGTCGCGAACCCGCCGTATGTCGCCGATGCCGCAGTGCTGCCCGACATCGTGCGCGACTGGGAACCCGTCGCGGCGCTCTATGCCGGACCAACCGGCCTCGAGTGCTACGAGGTGATCGTGCCCGCCGCGCGCTCGTGGCTGCATGAAGGCGGTGCACTCGTGCTGGAGATCGGTGCGACGCAAGCAGCCGACCTGCGCGCCATCGCGATGCGCCACGGGTACGCAAGCAGCGTCGTCCACCCCGACCTGGCCGGACGCGATCGCGCGGTCGTGATTCGACCATGATCGTCCCCGCCGAGGAAGCCTTCGCGATGACTCTCGCCGTCTTACGTCGCGGCGGCGTCGTGGTGATTCCGACCGAGACCGTCTACGGGCTGGCCGCGCTCGCCGCCGATGCCGAAGCGGTGCAGCAGTTGTTCGCGCTGAAGGGTCGCCCGGACTCCAAGTCGATCGCCGTGCTCGTCGGCGATCTCGATCAGGCAAGAGCCTTGACGGTCGACGATCTCGACGCGTGTGGCGGCTGGTGGCCGGGGCCGCTCACGGTCGTGGTGCATCGCCGACCCGACGCGGCATTGCACCTCGGCGGGGACACCACGACCGTCGGCCTCCGCTGCCCCGATCACCACTTCGTGCGCCGCCTTGCGCTGGAGCTCGGTCCCATCGCCGCTACGAGCGCGAACCGCGCGGGCGAGGCGACCCCCGCGACCGCCGCCGGGGTGGCGGCACTTTTTCCCGATGTGACGCTCGTCGTCGATGACGGACCGCGCGATGGCCTGCCGTCCTCGGTGATTGATCTCACCACGACCCCACCGACCCTGTTGCGCGCCGGCACGGTGCCCCTCGACGCGTTCCGCCACGGCTTGCGCGCGACCGGCTGCGCGCAAACCGCGCCGGAAGATGAAGGGCCGCGGGAGCGGGGCCGCGGTTAAGTTGCGGGGATGCGCATCGCCATCGGTTCGGATCACGCGGGGTACGTGCTGAAGGAGCAGTTGGCCGAACACCTGCGCGCCGACGGCCACGAGCTGGTCGACCTCGGCACCCACTCCGAGGAGCGGGTCGACTACCCCGACTATGGCGCCGCAGTCGGGCGTGCCGTCGCCGCCGGCGAAGTCGAATTCGGCATGTGCGTGTGCGGCAGCGGCATCGGCATCGCGATCGCCGCCAACAAGGTGCCAGGGGTTCGTGCCGCGACTGTGCACGATGTCACCTCAGCGCGTCTTGCGCGCGAGCACAACAACGCGAACGTCGTCTGTGTGGGGGAGCGGCTCATCGGGCCGGAGGTGGCCAAGGACGCGATCGATGCGTTCCTCGCCGCACAGTTCCAAGGTGGACGCCACACGGCCCGCGTTGCGAAGATCGACGCGCTGCTGCCCGGCTGACGCGACGCCGCTGAGGCGGCCACTACTCTTGACCCTCTACCCGCCATACGAGACCCGCCACACGAGGACCCATCCCGCATGCCCTGGCCGAATACCCCAGACGACGAAGTCTTCTCCTGGCTCGACCGCGAACTCGAGCGTCAGAACACCACGCTCCAGCTGATCGCGTCCGAGAACTTCACGTCCCCTGCGGTGCTCGCCGCGACGGGCTCGGTGCTCACGAACAAGTATTCCGAGGGTTATCCCGGCAAGCGCTATTACGGCGGCAACGTGTTTATCGACGAGGTCGAGGACATCGCGCGCAAGCGGGTGTGTGCGCTGTTCGGTGCCGATCACGCGAACGTGCAACCGCACAGCGGCGCCAACGCGAACGTGGCGGTGTACCTCGCGTTGTTGCAGCCGGGTGACACGGTGCTCGGCATGAGCCTCGATCACGGTGGGCACCTCACCCACGGTTCACCGGTGAACCTCAGCGGTCGTACCTATCGCTTCGTCGCGTACGGTGTCACCAAGAGCGACGAGCGCATCGACTTCGACCAGATGCGCGAAGTGGCATTGCGTGAGCGCCCCAAGATGATCGTCGCGGGCGCGACCGCGTACCCACGCATCATCGACCCCGAGCCGTTGCGTGCGATCGCCGACGAGGTCGGCGCACTGTTGATGTTCGATGCCGCGCACATCGCGGGGCTCATCGCCGGCGGTGCGCACCCGAACCCGGTGCCCTACTCCGACGTCGTCACGTTCACCACGCACAAGACGCTGCGCGGTCCGCGCGGCGGTTGCATCCTGGCTCGACAGGAATACGCGAAGGCCATCGACTCGGCGGTGTTCCCCGGCTTGCAGGGTGGCCCGCTTGAACACGTCATCGCGGCCAAAGCCGTTGCGTTTCGTGAGGCAGCGATGCCCGAATTCTCGACGTATGCGCACAACATCGTTGCCAACGCGTCTGCGCTTGCGAAGGGGCTCGGCGAGGAAGGCTTTCGGTTGGTCTCGGGCGGCACGGACAACCACTTGTTGTTGGTCGACCTGCGGCCATTCGACGAGGGTTGTACCGGCAAAGTCGCGCAAGAGGTGCTTGACCGCGCGGGCATCACCTTGAACCGCAACACCATTCCCGACGATCCACGCTCACCGTTCGTCACGAGTGGTGTCCGCATCGGCACGCCGTCGGTGACCACGCAAGGCATGGGCACTTCCGAGATGCGCACGATTGCCTCGCTTATCGCGCGCACGCTGCGCGGCCGCGACGACGAAGCCGTCATCGCCGCCGTACGCGCCGAGGTCAATGCGCTGTGTGCCGGGTTCGTACCGTACCCGGCTGCGCCGAGCCGCTGACCGGGTCGGGTTCCGCACCTTGCACGCCGGGCGGGCGCATCAGATCGGACGAGCGCGATGCCGTCGGTAGCGGCCTATCTCGTCGTGATGGCCGTCGCCGCGGTGGTCACGTATGCAGGCACGTGGGTGATGCGCATGCTCGCTCCGCGCATCGGTGCCATCGTGCCGCCGAGCGACCGACGAGTGCACGCCCGCCCTACGGCCACGGCGGGCGGCGCGGCCATGTTCGTCGGCTTTCTCGCGGCAATGGGCGTGGCATGGGCGATGGGCGACTTTGCGTCGATGTTCGAATCACAATCCGAGGCGTGGGGGATCGTGCTCGCGTGCGGTGTGATCTTCGCGGTCGGCATGATCGACGATTTGCGCGACATGTCCGCTCCGGCGAAGACAGCGGGAATGGTGCTCACCGGTTCGACGCTCACGTTCGCGGGCGTCGCGCTCGTGGTGTTTCGCGTGCCTTTCTTCGGGATCTCGTTTCTGTCGGGTGATCTGTCGGTGTTGATCACCGTGATCTGGGTTGTCGGCATGATGAACGCGATCAACTTGATCGACGGCCTCGACGGCCTCGCCGCGGGCATCGTGGCTATCGCCGCGCTCACGTTCTTTCTGTATGCGATGCGCCTCGGCAACGAGAACGTTCTGTTGCCGGGCAATATGGGTGCGCTGATCGCGGTGATCGCGGTGGGCCTGTGTGTGGGCTTCCTGCCGCACAACTTTCACCCGGCGCGCATCTTCATGGGTGACACCGGCGCGCTGCTGCTGGGTTTGCTGATGGCGATCTCGACGATCCTGGTGGGCGGCCGCACGTCCGAGTCGTTCAGTGGCCAGGCGTACTTCTTCTTCGCGCCGATCTTCATTCCGCTCGTGATCCTTGGCGTGCCGATTCTCGACACGTTGCTCGCGATCGTGCGGCGGGCCAGCAAGCGCCGCGGCATCGCCGAGGCCGACAAGGATCACCTGCATCACCGCTTGTTGCGACTCGGCCACACGCAGTTGCGAAGCGTGATGATTCTGTGGGCGTGGACCGCGCTGCTGTCGGGTCTCGTGCTTTACCCGACCTACAACAAGGGGAAGGGCAACGCGTTGATCCCGATCGGGATTTTGGCCCTCGGATTGGTGTTGATCACGGTGCTGCGGCCCCTGCACCGCCGATCGAAGCGGAACGGGATTGATCCCCACCAGGGATCGCTGCCGTTCGACGATCCCCCCATCGCCATCGAGGCCCCGCCAGGATGATGTACGCCGGGCCTCGGTTCGAGTTGTCAGCAAACGCATCCGACACGTACATTGCGCTTGTATTCACAAGCGCCGCGGGTCTTCGCGCGGCTGCTCGACCCCGCTGGCGCACAACGACGTGGACCGGAAAACGTGGACTTGAACCAGAAGCGCGAATTCACCGATGGCTTGTTCAACCAGAGCCATGGCAGCTTCGAGTTGGTTCTCGCCCCGGTGATCCTCGCGCTCGCCGGGCTCGCGCTCGACCGTTGGCTCGGCATCACGCCGGTGCTCACGATCGTGTTTGCCGTTGCCGGCATGTTAGGTAGCTGGGCCAAGCAGTACTTCACGTATCGCGCCGCCATCGAAGCACAGAGCGCGCGGCGTGCCGGGGCAGGTCTGCCATGACCGATGCCATGCTCACCGGCTACGAGGGACCCTCGCCCGCGATCGAAATCGCGCGCGACATGGTCAAGCGCGGGCTGTACCTCGTGCCCGCGGCCATCATCATCGGCGCAATCATCGGTGGCGCGTCCGGTGTCGCCTCGGTGCTCTACGCGCTGGCGTTGTCGCTCGGCAACTTTGTGCTGGCGGCCGCGCTCATCGGCTGGGGTGCACGTATCTCGGCTGTGATGATGGGCGCTGCCGCGATGTTCGGCTTTCTCATCCGGCTCAGCCTGGTGTTCATCGCGTTCTACATCTTTCGCAATGCGAGCTGGATGCATCCAGTCGCGTTCGGTATCACCATCATCGTCACGCATCTCGGTCTCCTCTTTTGGGAGATGCGCCACGTATCCGCGTCCCTTGCGTACCCCGGCCTCAAGCCGCGGGCACGCCGCTAGCCCAGGAGCGATTGCACAGTGATCCTCGGCCTTGATTTTCCGCCGATCGACGAAATCGTCAAATGGCCCGACTGGTTCGCGAAAGGTTCCGCGTTCGGGTTCAACAAGGTTGCGCTGATCTACGTGCTGGCGCTGGTGATCCCCACGTTGTTCTTCGGCCTCGCTGGTCGCCAGAAGGGCTTCGTGCCGAGCGGCGTGCGCAACGCGGCGGAAGCAGTGATCGGCTTTGTCGAAAAGCAGATCATGCTGCCCACGATGGGCGCCGAGGGCCGACCGTTCCTGCCCCTGCTCGTCACGCTGTTCAGCTTCATCTTCGTCGCCAACATCTTCGAGGTGATTCCCGGGTTCCAGATGCCGGGCAACGCCCGCATGGCCGCGCCGCTCGTGCTCGCGGTGACGGTGTGGGTGACCTTCATCGCGGTCGGGATCAAGCATCAGGGCATGGCGTACTTCGGCCACATCGCGTGGCCTGCTGGCGTGCCCGTGTTCTTGAAGCCGCTCGTCGGTGGCATCGAACTGCTTTCGACCTTCATCATTCGTCCGTTCAGCCACGCGGTGCGGCTTTTCGCCAACATGCTCGCCGGCCACATCCTGCTCGTCACGTTCAGCGTGTTGTGCATCTCGCTGTGGACCGCGGGCCCATTGTTCCTCGTCAACATCCCCACATTCCCAGTACTCGTCGCGCTCACCGGATTCGAGGTCGCGGTCGCCTTCTTGCAGGCGTTCGTATTCGCGATCCTGACCGGTGTGTACATCGGCGGGTCGATGCAAGGCCACGGCGATGAAGACCCCATGCACCACGATTACGCGCCGGCTGCGGCGCACTGAGATCTTTCGTCCCCGGACGCAAGTAACCCAAGGAGCACCACGTAATGAGCACCCTCGCAACCGTCCTGGCCGAGCTGAGCGCGGCCGACCAGAAGAAGGCCAACGCCGCATCCAGCGCCGGTTTCGCCTATGGCCTCGCGGCCATCGGCCCGGGCATAGGTATTGGCTACCTCGTCGGCCAAGCCGTGCAGGCCATGGCTCGCCAGCCCGAGTCGGCCGGCCAGGTCCAGACCACGATGTTCCTCGGCATCGCCTTCACCGAGGCGCTTGCCCTCATCGGCTTCGTCGTCTTCATCCTTCTCAAGTTCGCCTGATACCGGCCGGGGATCACCCTGGCCAGGTACTGACCGACCGTATCCGAAAGGCTCGACCGTGCTGACCATCGCGCTGCTCCGACTCGCCGAAACCGGCGCGTCAGCAGCGAGCGAAGCAACCAAAGAACCGTCCAACCCCGTCATCCCCGACGTGAGCGAGGTTGTCTGGGCGGCGATCTGTTTCTTCTTGCTCCTGCTGCTTGTCTACACCGTGCTCATGCCGACTCTGCGTCGGCTGATGAACGAACGTGACGCCAAGATCCGTGGTGATCGCGACGCGACCGAACGCACCCGCGATTCGCTCGTCAGCGCCCGCCGCGACTACGACGCTGCGCTCGGCGATGCACGCGTCGAAGCCAATCGGATCATCGAAGGCGCTCGCGCTGAAGCCGAGGCACACCGCCAGAGCTTGCAGTCGGCTGCCGATCACGAGATCGCGGTGCTGCGCCAAAGCGCGCAGGACGAGATCGCGGCGGCTCGCACCAGCGCGCTCGGTCGACTACACGGCGACGTGATCGACATGGCGGTCGGCGCGGCCTCCGCGGTCATGCAACGTCCCATCGATCGGTCGCGTGCGATGAGCACCATCGACCGCGCGCTGAGCAAGTGAGGGGTCGACGATGAGCGCAACGACCATCCACGTCCTGTTCGCCCAGACCCAGTCGGGTGCGAGCGGCGAGACCACCGCCGGGACCACCACGGAAGCGACCGCGAAGTCGCACAACAGCTTCTACGGTGACAAGAACGAGCTCTACTGGGGTACCGCAGCGTTTCTCATCCTGTTCGCGCTGTTCATCTGGAAGGGCGTTCCGCTCGTCAAGAAGGCGGCGGCGAAGCGCATTCAGCGCATCACCGACGAGATCGCGGTTGCCGAAAACGGCAGGGCCGCTGCTGAGCGCGAGCTCACCACCTTGAAGGCGAACCTTGGCAACGCCTCGGTCGATGCCGAAGCGATCATCGCCGAGGCCCACACCCGGGCTGATGTCGTCAAGGCCGATCTCACGGCGCGTGCGGCGGCCGACGTCGACGCTTCCACGCAGCGGGCGCGCATCGAGATCGAAGCTTCGAAGCACCAGGCGTTCGCCGATCTGCAAGCAGAGGTCGCCACGATGACGCTCACGGCCACACATGCGGTGGTGCAAGAGAACCTCACCAGTGATGTGCAGAGTGATCTGATCGAGCAGTTCATCACCCAGCTCGGCGCTCAGAAGGTGGGAGCAGCATGAGTGATCTTGTGCAGAGCTATGCGGGCGCGTTTCACGCCATCGCCGCGGCCGAGGGCAACCTCGCCGTGGTCGAAGAAGAGTTGTTCCGCGTCGGCCAGGCCCTTGAGGCAAACGACGAGTTGCGTTCCACGCTCGGGGATCTGTCGATTCCCGCGGCGCGGCGCCAACAGGTGATCGAGGACGTGTTGGCCGGCAAGGCTTCTGCCACCACCACCGGGCTCGTTTCTCTGGTGGTCGGTGCCGGCCGCGGCGCCGATCTTCCCGCGATCGTCCGCGCCCTGGTCGATCGTTCGGCGGCCAGCCGTAATCACGCAGTCGCCGAGGTGCG
>JAYUFA010000468.1:0-9918 GCA_043738925.1 Actinomycetota bacterium | reverse complement strand
CTGCCTCAGTGGCGGGGTGCGCGGCGACGGGAGCGAACAGACCGGTCGTTTGCCGAGCGAGTGTGTCACGCACTGCTGCGGCAAGGACACAACTCGACACGGAAACCGCGGTCGAATCGCTCAGCTGCGCGGCGAGGGCCGCCGGCGTGACGAACGAAACGTTGACGACCCCGCGCTGCGCCGCGAGAGCTCGGCGGGCCACGACACCGGTGAGGTTGTCAGGCACGAGCACCGTGACCGGAGCGAACGGATCACCGAGCTTGTGCGCGTCGACCACGCCAGCGAGCGCAGCTGCGGCTGGTGCACCAAAGCGAACGGAGTAGAGGTTGATCGTCATCGCTGCGATGGTACGCAGGGGGTGCGACAGCCGCCCCACACGGGTCTTACAACAGGCGCATGCGGCCACTACCGCGCACTGTCGACACGGTACCCACCCGCGCCGCAGTGTGGCCGGTTGCCGCTAGCTCGAAGAGCACAACGGCGACGTCCGACTCCGCGACGCCGAACACCAACCCTCCCGACGTTTGCGCATCCGCAAGCAACCTCACGTCGATCTCGTCGATCATGTCGGCATCGAGCGACGAGGCAACCCAGCGGAGATTGCGCTCGGAACCGCCGGGCACGAAACCCGCAGCAGCAAGCTCGCGCACACCATCGAGGATCGGCACGGCCGCGGTGTTGATCACGACGTCGACGCTGCTCTCGCGGGCCATGCGGCCAAGGTGGCCGAGCAGCCCGAAGCCAGTGACATCGGTGGCTCCGGTCGCGCCATGGGACAACGCGATACGAGCCGCATCGTCATTCAGACGCGTCATCGATGCCACAGCGGCGTCGATCAGCGAAGGAGAAGCAGCATCTCGCTTGATAGCCGTGGTCACCACGCCGATACCAAGCGGCTTCGTCAACACGATGGCGTCGCCCGGCCGGAGACCGGCGTTGGTGAGCAGGCGATCGGGGTGCACCTCGCCGACGACCGCGAGACCGAACTTCGGCTCGGGATCGGTGACGGTATGGCCTCCGGCGATGACGAAACCGCCTCGGATCGCGATGTCCTGCGCGCCCGCCAACACATCGCCCAGCAGATCGGTGCCGAGCTCGTCGTCGTTCCAGCACACGATGTTGAGCGCCAGCAGCGGACGACCACCCATCGCATACACGTCGGACACCGCATTCGCCGCAGCGATAGCTCCCCAGGTTCGGGCATCGTCAACCACCGGGGTCAAGAAGTCGGTCGTGACGACGAGCGCCCGCGTGTCGTCGAACCGCCACACGGCGGCGTCGTCGCCGGTGGCAGTGCCCACGAGGAGCTCAGGTCGCGTATTGGGAGTGAGACCGCGCAGCACGTGCGCGAGGTGGCTCGGGTCGAGCTTGCAGGCTCAACCCGCCCCGTGGCTGTACTGCGTCAGCCGCTTGGCGGTCACGTTCGGAGGCTACCCGGGGGTGTGGTCGGGTCACCAACGAAAACCGGTGATCCGCTTGTCCGAGGGTGCCGAACACCGTCCGTGCTCGCAGCGCTTCGGTCTGACACCCCTCGACAACATAGGCTCGCGCCTGTGAAGGAGCGCGAGGCTGGGGCGAGCGTGTGGGAAACGCGCGCGGTCGCGCGTTTGCGAGCGGGTGATGACTCCGCACTGGCCGAGGTCTACGACCAGTACTCCCCCTACGTCTACGGCCTGGCGCGGCGCATCTCGGCCAACGTGAACCTGGCCGAGGAGATCACCCAAGAAGTGTTCGTCCACCTGTGGCAACACGCCGACCGAATCGATCTTACGGTCGGCTCGGTGCGCTCGTACCTCGGGGTGCTCACCCATCGCCGAGCGGTCGATGTCGTGCGGAGCGAGCAAGCCCGCAAGAATCGCGAGGCTCGCGACGCCACCCGCGCGGCGCTCGCTCCACCCGATCTGGCCGAGGCCACGACGGCATTGTCCGAGGCCAAACTCGTGCGTGATGCGCTCGAGGCTCTCCCGGTCGAACAACGCGAGATCGTCGTGCACGTGTACCTCGACGGCATGTCGTATCGCGATACTGCACTGAAGCTCGGCATACCCGAAGGCACAGCGAAATCACGTGGCCGACTCGCGCTCGCCAAGCTCTCAGCGGCCCTGGAAGCGCAGGGAGTGACGCCGTGGACCTGAACGAACCCGATATCGACGCCCGCGTGCTTTCGGCGCTGTCGACCGCGGTCGCACGTACCCCACCCCCCGACCTCCGCGACCGCACGCTGGCAGCGGCCCGCGCCGCTCGGCGCCCTGGTCGCGCATCGGACGACACTGCCGACCCGGTCGCGGTCTATTTTCGTCAGTTGAACGCGTACGACGACGCCCTTGATCACGTTGACGACTGGACCGCTCGCACCGAGGCCGAATGGAGCGTGCGCGATCTGCTGGCGCACAGCATCGAGATCGAGCGCTATTTCGGGGCGCGGCTGGGCTTGTGGCCATTCGAGGTGCGCGGACCCGAGCACGATCATCGGGCGATGACCGAGCCGGCCGTTGCAGCTGCGAACGGCATCGAGGTGAGCGAGCTCGTCACAACCTGGCGCTCGACCGCCAACGCGATCCGCGAGCACCTCTCGCTCCACGCACCACCGAACACGGTCCGCTTTCACGCACTCGACATGGCTATCGGCGACTGCTTGGCGTTGCGGGCGTTCGAGCTGTGGACACACACCGACGACATCCACCGCTCCCAACTACAGCCGCTCACGACGCCACCCGACGCCGATCTCGCAGTGCTCGCGAACACCGCTGTTGGGCTCATCGCACTTGGTATGGCCATTCGTGGCGTGTCGCGTCCGAACGACACGATGCGCTTGGTGCTTACGGGACCTGGCGGTGGCACCTGGGTCGAAGGCCTTTCTCGCGATGCCCCAGAGGAACCCACCATCATCGTGGTCGCGGACATCGTCGAGTTTTGCCGCATGGCGGCTCAGCGCATCCTGGTCGACGACCTCGACGCGTTGGTCGACGGCGATGTCGACACCGCGCGATCGATACTCGTAGGTGCGAGCGCGTTCGCAGCGTGACCGTCATCGGCTACCGCGGCAGTACGCTGGCGTCGTGACCGACGTCGCCCCTGTAACGGGTACTGCATCGAACGGTCGGCGTTCTCTCACCGTAGAGCAGCGCCGCGCCGAAATCCTTGAAGCGACGCGACGCGTCGTGCTAGCCCGCGGGTTCGGCCACACACGGATCGCCGACGTCGCCACCGAACTGGGCGTGAGTACCGGGCTCATCCACTATCACTTCGCCTCGAAAGACGCCTTGCTCGCGGAGACCCTGCGCGTGAGCGCAGCGGCCGACATTCGTCGCCTGGAGGAATCCGTGGCCGGCGAAGGTGACCCGATCGAACGACTCGATCGGGTGCTGCTGGAGTACGTGCCGTCAGCCGAGCGCGACGAGAGCTGGGTGCTGTGGATCGACGCCTGGGGCGATGCGCTGCGCAACGAGCGACTCCGTACCATTTCCGAAGAGCTCGACACCGCGTGGGCGCGTGTGCTCGAACAAGTGATCCGTGAAGGGGTACGCGTAGGCCGCCTCCACGCGCGTGACCCTGCGGCGTCGGCCTGGCGCCTGGCTTGCATCATGGACGGCCTCGGGGTGCAACTCACGCTGCATACCGCAACCATGACCCACGCTGCGATGCTCACCCACGTGCGCGACATGGCCGCGACCGAGCTGCGGTTCGATCGCTCCTTGCTGCCCGCCTGACTCTCGCGCTGTTCTGTCCGCGGCGGTCTGCATGCGCGCACCACTGATCCTGTTACCTCCGTCAGAGGGAAAGGCCGAGGGTGGCCGCGGCCCCGCGTGGCATGTCGGGTCGCGCCCAACGGCGCCGCTCGACGAGGCCCGGCGTGAGGTCATCGCCGCCCTGCAACTCGCCATGCAAGGTCCCGTCGCCGCACGGACCAAGCTCCTCGGCGTCGGTCCCGATGCCGCAGCGAAGGCCACCGAGACCAACCTCGCGGTCGATAGCGCATTCACGCGGCCGGCCATCGAACGCTACGACGGCGTGCTCTACGGCGAACTCGACCATCGTTCGCTGACCGGTGTCGAGCGACGTCGTCTCAACGCGCAGGTGCTGATCTTGTCTGGCCTCTGGGGTGCCGTTGCCCCCGACGATCCCCTTCCCGACTACAAGTGCAAGATGGGCGCCTCGCTCGCACCGCTCGGCAAGCTGTCGACCTGGTGGCGGCCCCGGTTGCGCGCGCTGCTTGACGAGCGCAGCGCTGGCCGCGTCGTGTGGAACCTTTTGCCGCAGGAGCACGACGCGGCGTGGGCCCCGAGTGCCGACGTTCGGCGCACGATCCGCGTACGGTTCCTCGACGAAGTGCGCCGCGACGGGCAGGTGCAACTGACCGCGGTCAACCATTGGAACAAGCTCTTGAAGGGCTCGCTCGTGCGGCATCTGCTCGCAACACAACTCGTCGACCCAGACGCACTGGGCGAGTTTCGCCACCCGCAGGGTTACGAGTACCGTCCGGCTCTCAGTGTGATCGACCGCCGGGCGATCACCGTTTCGCTTGTTGCACCGCGCTGACGAGCGAGTCGACCACCGCGTCGAGTGCCGCGATCGTGGCTTGGTCGATCAAGGAACCGGTGAGGTCGAACTTGGCGCGAGGAGCATCAACGCCGAACGCGGTGACCACGTTCGCACCTTGGAATCCGAGCGTCTGCACCATCGCCGGCAGCACGTGCGAGCCGCCGGTGGTGCCGGCGCTCAGCACCGCCATGGGCTTGCCGTAGAGCTCGCCCGAACCGACGAGCCAGTCGAGAGCGTTCTTGAGCATGCCGGGAAATGACGCGGCGTATTCAGGCGTGGCAATCACCACCGCATCGGCGCGTGCGATTGCGCCACGCAACTCGGTCACGTTCTCGGGCGCGTCATCGACGAGATCGGGATCGAACGCTGCGAGCGCGCCGAGGGCGGGCGCCGGTTGACAGTCGATTCGCGACCGGCCGATGGTCGCGAACGCGTCGAGCAGCCATCGATTCGTCGAGACTCGCTGGAGACTGCCGCACATCGTGAGCACCTTGGGCCGCTCTGGCGGCAGTGTCACCTTGGGCCGCTCTGGCGGCAGTGTCACCGAACTTTCACCGTGCGCATATACGCGTCGACATCAGCCACAACACTGGCGAAACGATCGCGTTCGCTCGTAAAGGTCACGTTCACCGCCACAAGTTCGTGAACCATGATCAACAAACGATGCCGCAACAAGAATCCCTGTTGCTCGGTCTCGTAGTCGATCGACATCGCGTCGACACCATTGCTCAACACCACAAGGTGGCGATCACGTTCGACGAACCCGAGGGGGGCGCGGTTGACGTTCGCGATGCTCAGCTCGACGTAACGCTGAAGACTCACGCGCGACGGAAGCTGTTCGACGAAGACGTTGACGTTGTCGCGGAACTGACGGCTGCCCGTGCCGGTGTACCAAGCCGCGCCGTTGGCCGCGTCGATGTGCTTCCAACCTTCACCGACGCGGAGCGAGTAAACGCCGTTGCTCTCGATGAAGTCGGATCCCCCCGTTGGCGCGACAAAAGCGGAGTCGGCAACCGCGTTCGGGACCGTGGGCGACGAACCCCCATCGCGTAGCACCACGACGGTGACGAGGAGCGCGACAAACACCACCAAGACACCGGCAACCGCCGCAATGTTGCGGGTCCGCGCCGCGCCGACCGACACCGGCACTCCGGGCTCGATGAGGTTCGGTTGACCCGAATTGTCTGCGAGAACCGACGCTGGAGCCACCGCAGCCGACCACGCCACACCGTTCCACCAACGCGCCTGCGCAACGTTGGTGGGATCGCGATACCAACCCGGCGGTGCCTGCACGCTAGAAGTGTGACGTGAAACTGCGCGAACACCTCACGGACGTCCTCGCTATTGATCCCTCGGCGCCTGCCGTCGAGCATCACGGACACTGGACCACGTGGGGTGAACTGCGAGCGATCGGCAACGCTCTCGATGCCATCCTCACCACCGGGGATCTCGGCGAGGGCACACCCGTAGCGTGTCTGCTTCGTACGCGACCCGAGCACATTGCCGTCGTACTCGGCCTACTCAGTACCAATCGCACGGTCGTCACGGTGAATCCGCACCAGGGCATCGACAAGCTGTTGCACGATCTTCGAACACTGCGGCCGCCGGCCATCGTCGCGGACGCCGATGCATGGGCGGTCGAGGGCATGCACGCACTGGTCGACGAGATCGAAGCTGTTGGCATCGAGGTCACTGCGTCGCCACCCGGTGCGCGGCTGACGACCACGCGCCGAACACCAGGTGCGGGTGCGCGCACGCAGGTCCCACCCGGTACCGCGGTGCAGATGCTGACCAGCGGTACGACAGGTACCCCGAAGCGCGTGCCCCTCAGTTATCGCAGTCTCGAGGAATCACTTCTCGGCGCACAGCACTACGAGTCCGCAAAGGCAGGCACCGGCGCGCGACTCGCGTCGGGGATACGCGTCACCGGTAGTCCGCTCGTGCACATCAGCGGCATCTGGGACACGTTGACGTCGGTCGTGGCCGGTCGGCGCATGGCGCTGATGGACCGCTTCCGTGTCGACGAATGGATCGAGTTGGTGCGCCGGCACCGACCCAAGGCCATCTCGTTGGTACCGAGCGCACTCCGCAGCGTGCTCGCGGCCGACCTCGACCCGGCCGACCTGTCGAGTCTGCAAGTGGTCACCTGCGGCACCGCACCCCTCGACCCCGCGACCGCCATCGCGTTCGAGGACAAGTACGCCATCCCCGTGCTGATCACCTACGGCGCCACCGAGTTTGCCGGTGGGGTCACTGGTTGGACCCTCGCCGACCACAAGCAATGGAGCGCTGACAAGCGCGGCAGCGTGGGCCGAGCCCACCCGGGAACCGAGTTGCGCATCGCTCATCTCGACACCGGCACCGTCCTCGCGACCGACGAAGTCGGCGTGCTCGAGGTGCGCTCCACTCAGCTCGGCCTCGATCGCGGCTGGGTGCGCACCACCGACCTCGCGTCACTCGACGCCGACGGGTTCTTGTGGCTGCACGGCCGTAGCGACGACGCCATCATTCGTGGCGGATTCAAGATCGTGCCCACCGATGTACAGGCGGTACTCGAGACGCATCCCGCCGTGCGCGAAGCGTCGGTGGTCGGTCTCGCCGATGAGCGGCTCGGCGCCGTACCCGTTGCTGCAGTCGAACTCGAACCTGGCACGCATCTTGACGAAGCCGATCTCTTGGCCTTCGCGCAACGCAACCTCACTGGCTACGCGGTGCCGGTCGCGGTGCGGGTGGTCGACGCTTTGCCGAGGACCCCCTCTCTGAAGGTCAGCCGTCCGGCCGTGCTGGCCATGTTCGCCCCTGGCGAAGCGGCGCCGTCGTGAACGAGCTCATTTGGGACGCCGAGCCGCAGACCGAACGACCGTTGCTGATCCTCGCGTTTCGCGGCCTGTTCGACGCCGCCGGTGCAGCTACCAACGCTGTCGCGCTCCTGCGAGAACGCGCTCCGTCGACCCTCGTGGCGCACATCGACCCCGAGCTGCTCTTCGACTTCACGCAGGAACGGCCGCACGTGCGCATGCTGGCCTCCGGTGCCCGCCAGATCGTGTGGCCCGAGAACGAGTTCCACGCGCTGCGCTTCGCGGGACCGCGCGACGTGATCGTCTGTGCCGGTACCGAACCTCACCTGCGCTGGCGCAGCTTCAGTAGCCACGTTCTCGAAGTAGCCCAACGTAGCGGCGCCGAGATGGTGGTCACCCTCGGGGCAATGGTCGGCGTCGTCGCGCACACTCGGCCGCTGCCGGTCACCGGTTCGGCCACCAACCCAGCGCTCGCGGAGCGCCTCGGCCTCGGCAGCCCGAGCTACGAAGGACCAACTGGGGTCATCGGCACGTTGCACGATCTGCTCGATCGGTCGGCCATGCCGGTGATCTCGCTGCGGGTCGCGGTACCGCACTACGTACCGTCGCCGCCGAATCCCAAAGCCACCCACGCGCTTCTGCAACGACTCGAACAGGTCACACGTCTTGATCTCGGCGCGCGTTCGCTCGAGCTACCGGCTGCCGACTGGGAACGCCACGTCGATGCCGCTGCGGCCGACGATCCACAGGTGGCCACCTACGTCCGGCGGCTCGAAGAGCAACACGACGAAGAAGTGCCGATCCCGAGCGGCGACGACATCGCGGCAGAACTCGAAGCCTTCCTGCGCGAACAGCGCGGCGACGGCGATCGCTGATCAACCAGCGCACATCGCGAACGACCCGACAGACTCCTGAGATGGAACGCCTATCGGTCGACACGATCATCTGGCTGGCAACCGTGCGCTCAGATGGTCGACCGCACCTGACGCCGATCTGGTTCGTATGGCATCGCGACCGCGTGTGGATCTGTACGAGCAGCACACACGTCAAAGCGCGCACCCTCACGCGCGACCCCCGGGTCAGTGTGGCACTCCAGAGCGGTACCCGACCGCTGATGGGCGAGGGCATCGCGCATCGCCACGAGCGCCCCTATCCTCCGGACGTGCGTGACGCGTTCGTAGCGAGGTTCGACTGGGACATCGACGTCGACGACGAGGACGGCGCGTACGACCTGCTATTCGAAATCGAGATCAGTCGATGGGTGATGGGCTCGTGATCGTTGCAAAGACATCCGTTGGCCGGGCAGGCTAAAGCATGGACCTGGACTATCCCGCTGACATCGAGGCGTTCCGGACCGAGGTGCGCACCTGGCTGGCCGAGAACCTGCCCGACGGTTTCGCCACGGCGTCGCCGGAGAAACGTCAGCTGCTGCTCGCCGACTGGAACGAGGCGCTTGTCGAGGGCAACTGGCTGTGCGCCTCGTGGCCAGTCGAATACGGCGGCCGCGGTCTCGACACCATGCGCGGCGTTGCTTTGGCCGAAGAGTTCCATCGCGTCGGCGCTCCGCTGCGCGCCGACTTCTTCGGTGACACGCTCGTCGGGCCGACCATCCTGCAATGGGGCACCGACGAGCAAAAGCGCGAGTTCATCCCCAAGATCCTCCACGGCGAAGTCGCGTGGTGCCAGGGTTTCAGTGAACCGGACGCGGGCAGCGACCTCGCGGGCCTGAAGACCGTGGCGGCCCTCGACGGCGACGAATGGGTCATCAACGGACAGAAGGTGTGGACAACGCAGGGTTTCGACGCGGACTACGTGTTCCTCCTGTGTCGTACCGATGCAGCGGCCCCGCGCCACAAGGGCATCTCGTATCTGCTGTGCCCGATGCATCAACCGGGTGTGGAGGTGCGCCGCATCCGTCAGATCGACGGCGGAGCCGAGTTCTGCGAGGTGTTCTTCACGAACGCGCGTTGCGCGAAGGAGAACGTGGTCGGCGGCGTGAACGACGGCTGGAAGGTCGCGATGACCACGTTGGGTTTCGAGCGCGGCACCAACGCCACCACGGGCTACCGGCGGTTCGACAAACAGCTCGGCGAGATCGTCGCGTTGGCCCGCGCGAACGGGGCCATCAACGATCCGATGATCCGCCAGGAGCTCATGCGTGCTCACACCCGGGTGCAGATCATGCGCATCAATGGTCTGCGCAGCCTCACTGGTGTGCTCCGGGGCAAAGCGTTGTCAGGCGAGCAACGCGCCGGCATCGCTGCGCTCAGCGCGACGAACAAGGTGTTCTGGTCCGAGCACAACCAGGCCACGCTCAACCTCACGATCGACATCATGGGTGCGGCAGGCCAAATCCTACAAGGCGACCCCGAGCACGAGGAGCCGCTCGTGGGCTACGGCCGCCGGACCCCCCACGCCGACTATCCGGCCAGTGGGCTGCAGAGCTCGTTCTTCTTCAGCCGCAGCGAAACCATCTGGGGTGGCACGTCGCAGATTCAACGCAACATCATCGGCGAGCGCGTGCTGGGACTACCGCGCGAACCGTCGTCGAGCTGATGGATACCCCGCAGACGTTGCG